>CAWBXL010000143.1:0-9451 GCA_963792305.1 uncultured Acidobacteriaceae bacterium
AAATCTCCGCGATCTGGCCGTTGTATTTGCGGTCAGGAAATGCATCAATCGTGACGATCGCTTTCTGCTTGGGACTGAGCCGGGCGAAATCATCCTGGGCGATGTCCAATTCCACCTGAAGATCATTCAGATCGGCCAACGAAAATACCGGACGCGCCGCGCTGGCGAATTGTCCTGTAAGTAGTTCCCCTTTTTCCACGCTGCGGTCAAGGATAGTCCCTGTAATCGGTGCACGAATGACTGTGGCATTGAGCTGCTCCTTTGCATAAGCAGCCTGACCTTCCATTTGCGTAACCACACCTTTGGCGCGCGCAATCTCCTCTGCACGAGGGCCGATCTTGGCCAGCTGATAACTCTGCTCGAGAGAATGTGCACGCTGCTGGCTGGCTTCGTACTTCGCAGTGGCATCGTCGAGCGCTTGTTGCGACAGCACTCCCTGTGCCACTAAATTTTTGGTGCGATCCAGTGTGCCTTGTCGTTAATGGCCGTGGCCCGGGCCTCGCTTAAATTGTGCTCGCTCTGCTGGATTTCTTCGGGCCGCGATCCATGTTGCAACTCTTCGAGTTGCGCACGGGCGCTGTCGGCTGCGCCACGCGCCTGATCATACTGCGCACGAAACTCCTGGTCCTCCAGGCGAACCAGCACCTGCCCCTCTTTTACCTTGTCGCCCTTCTCTACTCCGATCCACGCAACCCGTCCGGTGACTTTGGAATTGGCTTCGATCTTGTGGTGGGCAACGATGTAACCAGTGGCGGAAAGTACTGTCGCCGCACTCGGATCGCTGCCGCTTTCAACCGTCGCCCGCGCCACTTCCACCTCAGGCGTATCGCCGGAGAACATCCGGTAAGCCAAAGCGGATAAGCTCAACAACACCACCACGCAAATTCCAATAATGATGTAGCGCTTGGCCCACGGAGAAGGCTCGCCGCCGTCACCATGGTCTGAGCGGTCAATCCGCAAACTCTGTAAATCTTCGTGTTTTGTATCGAGTGCCATAGTTTCCAATATTGCTTATTAACCTCGTAGTGCAGCCAGAATCTCCCGCCGAGAAGCGTGCCACGCAGGAAAGATTCCTCCGAACAATCCCATGACAAGCGCAAAGATGATGGCGGCGAGAACCACTCCCGGTGTCATCTGTAAGCCAAACACCACTTCGCTGAACGTCACCTGATTCTGCGTGCCGGTGGTCATGCCATTAAACGGCAGCATGAGAACAATCCCCGCGATGGCCCCAAGTAGGGAGAGCAGCAAGGACTCCAGCACAAACGAAGTAAGAATGCTGGGACGCGAAAATCCAATCACCCGTAAAGTTGCGATTTCCCGCGAGCGGTACGAAACCGCGGCGTACATGGTATTCATAGCGGCAAAACTGGAACCGATAGCCATGATTCCCGCCACCAACCAGCCGATAAACTTAATCACCGCACCGGAGCTGGTTTGGGTTGCGTAGTACTCGGGCTCCAGCATACTGTCGAGCTTCAGCCGCTGATCGTCATTCACTCGATTCTTCAACGCATCCGCCGCTACTGCGTCAGTAGCGCGCAGATAAGCCGAACTGTACACACCCTGGCGATCGAAATCTGAAGTCATCTGATTCACGTCGCCCCAGATTTCCGATTCCGCAGCAGTTCCGCCAGCGTCGAAAACGCCGACTACTTGCCACGCGCCCTTGCCGAATTCTATGGAATCTCCAACGTTGGCATGGGAGAAGCGCTTATTGATGCTCTTGCTGACAACCACTTCGCGCTGTCCGGGCGTAAACCAGCGCCCTTGCGCAAGCTTGATTGCAGGGCGAAGCTCCAGACCGTCCTGCATCATTCCGCGCACGGTAACATTCACTTCGCCGGAGCCGTCTTTCCGCGGCAACACAATCACAACCGTTATTTCACCCGAAACCAAAGGCTCACCGTGACTGTCCGCGGCAATCCCCGGCAAGGTCTTCAGCACCTGAAAATTGTCCGCAGGGAAAGGCCCAGTCAGTTCACTGGTCGAACCTTTACGCAATACCAGAACATTCAGAGGATTGCCGCTTGAGGCAAACGCTTTTTGCAATCCTGCCAGCAACGCCATGATGAAGATAGCGGTGGTCACAGTAAGCGCAATGCCCAGCGCGGTCATGACCGTCAAACCCATACGCAGTTTCATGTTGCGGATGTTGTAGCTAATAGGGATCGCCATAATTTTTTGCTAGCCGATGTGGCGCAAGCCCTCCACAATTCCGAGTTTCGACGCGGTGTAAGAAGGAATGATCGCGCTGATGAACCCCACCAGCGCAGCCACTACCCAAGCCACCAGCATCGTGGATCCCTTAACTTGCAGCGCTCCGGCGAAACCTCCGGCCTGCGCGGCGCCAACTCCAAGCACAAACGCCACCAGCGAACCTAGAATCCCTCCGACTAGCGATAACACCACTGCCTCGCCGACAAATAGGCTCAGCACAGTACCGCGAGTAAAGCCCAGAGTCTTGAGCACTGCCACTTCTCGCGTGCGCTCGCGGATCGACATCGCCATAGTGTTGGCGGAAACCAGTAGGATGGCGAACACGACAGCTCCGCAGATACTAAGAATGAAAGCTTTCACATTTCCCAGCATGGCCAGGAACCCCAGCTGAAATGCTGCTTCGGTCTCAGTCCGCGTGGGCTGCGGCGAGTTGCGGAACATCTCATCAATCGCCGGCCCGATATGCTGAACATCCTCGGGCGAATTCGCCAGGATGGTATAGAAACCCTGTTGCCCTTTCATATAAGGCACAGCTTCTTCCACATATTTCTGGTTGTAGTAGAGAGACTGGGTCGGCCGCGGCGCAGTAAAAATTCCCCGAATGGTCAGTTCGAGATTAACGGGGAAGATAGTCCCAGTGACAATGATCTTCTGCCCCACCTTCCAGCCAAACTCCTCAGCCTTTTTGCTGTCTACGACTGCACCTGCACGGTCCCGCTGCCAGGCAACAATTTGGTCTTCGGGAATTTTCCAGTCTTTATAAACTTTGAAGAATTCATCAGGATCGGTCCCAAACTGCGCGAAGAAATTCTTGGACTTGTCGTCCTTATATACCCCGCCAAACCAGTTCTGCGGAACCACCACGGCAACTCCGGGAATGGCCCGGATCTTCTCCCGGTAAAAACTCGGCATGGAGAACGTGAGTGACACCTTGTGTCGCGTCACTAGCCGCAGGGCGGACTCTTCCGTTCCCTTAGACATATAGAAGTTGCGCCAGATTGCCATCATCAGGGTCAGTAGAAGAAGCGAGAACCCAATGCTCAGCACCGTCAGGATGCTGCGACGCAAATTGCGAAAGCTGTTCTTGCGTACAAAGGTGGTCAGGGTCATGGTTTAAAGCTCCGGCGGGCGCCTGGTTCCTGGAAAAACTGGCCCGACAAGGATAAACGAACACTTCGGGTCGCACAACCTATTGATTACAACGGGAAAAAGCCGCCCGAGGTTACGAAAATCTTCATTTGATTTTACGATTTACTACCCTCAGCAGTTCCGTTCTACAACTTCAATCATGCAGGAAATTGCTCGTAATCAACCAGTGGAGACAGTCATAAAGCAATTATGACAAATGTCATTTTTCGTAATTTGGCTGGAAAAGTCGCTCAGAAACAAAACTTTTGAACAGAAAAGAACTATTTTGTTTACCCGACTAAGCCCTCTGGCTCTGGGGGATCCTGTATCTATTTGCAGGATTTGCTCCACTGATATAGATTGCCGAATCGTTGTTCTAGTCCAATCCGTCTACCCGTCCTACGGAGGACCATGCTTCCACTCGCTGCGGCTGCCCTCACTCATAAGTCCCTCGCAGGACTCGATATCGCCGTCATCGCGGTGTACTTCCTGATCATCTTCGCGATTGGCTATTACTTCGCCCGCAAAGAGAAGAGCACCACCGATTATTTCCTGGCCAGCCGCAACGTGGGATGGTTCGCCATCGGCGCCTCGCTGTTTGTATCGAATATTTCTACCGAGCACTTCATCGGGCTCGCCGGGTCAGGAGCTAGTTCGGGGCTGGCGGTTGGACACTTTGAGTGGCTGGCTTGCCTGATCTTATTAATTCTGGGCTGGGTATTTGTCCCCTTTTACCTGCGCTCCAATGTCTTCACCATGCCGGAGTTCCTCGAGCGCCGCTTCAGCCGCGGTTCAGCGGTATATCTCGCCAGCATCTCCATCATTGCTTATGTCCTTACCAAGATCTCCGTGCATCTTTGGGCCGCCGCCATCGTAATGAAGGGCATTTCCGGATGGAATCCGCTGACCACCGCCTTAATCCTGGTAGTAGTGACGGGAATCTACACCATCGCCGGCGGGCTTTCCGCTGTCATTTATACAGAAGTAGTTCAGACGCTGGTCCTTCTGACCGGAGCCATTGCTCTGACCTTCATCGGCCTGCATGAGGTCGGAGGCTTTGCCGGACTTCGAGCAGCGGTCCCCGCCAGCTATTTCCACATGATGAAACCTGCTTCTGATCCAGACTTCCCTTGGACAGGTATTTTCTTCGGCGCTCCGATTCTGGGGATTTGGTATTGGTGTACGGACCAGGTAATCGTCCAGCGCGTGCTTTCGGCGCGCGATGAAGGTCACGCCAAAGCCGGGACAATCTTTGCCGGGTTCTTAAAGTTGTTGCCAGTCTTCCTGCTGGTTCTTCCCGGACTGATTGCATTCGCCCTGTTCAAAGATTCATTCACCATCGGCCCGAACGGCACGCCCACCAACGGCGATATCGCCTTCCCCACGATGATCCTTAATCTGCTGCCAACAGGGCTGGTCGGCCTCATGATCGCCGCCCTACTCGCCGCTCTGATGGGAGGCATGGCCTCAGTTTTCAATTCAACATCCACGTTGGTCACACTGGACTTCTATAAGAAGTTGCGCCCTGAAGCCAGTGAGAAACAATTAGTCTTGATCGGCCGCGCCGCCACCGCAGTCATGGTCGGGCTTGGAATTGCATGGGTGCCGCTCATCAGCCGCATCAGTGGACAACTCTACATTTATCTGCAAAGTGTTCAGGCCTACATCAGTCCGCCAATTGCTGCTTGCTTCATCCTCGGCATTTTGTGGACACGCCTCAACTCTCAGGGAGCACTCAGTTCTTTGTTGACTGGATTTTTGCTTGGCACAGTACGCTTCGTGCTTGAACTTACTTACCCCGGAGGGACCGGCGCTCCCAGTTCGATCCAGTGGCTGATCACCATGAACTTTCTCCACTACGCTATTGTCATGTTCGTGGTGTGCTGTGCGGTATTGATCGGTGTCAGTTTGGTGACGCCAGCTCCTGATCGCAAAAAACTGGCTGGGCTGACCTTCGCCACAGTGGATGACAAGATGGATGTAACCCCTGTAGCCGGTCAGTACAAACCCGCGGCGGCGACGGCCAAGGAACACCGGCTCAATCTAATTTTCAGCGTGGCACTGGTACTGACCATTCTGCTGCTGTACATCAAATTCTGGTAGAGAGATGATGCGCATTCAAAGCTTGCGGCTCAACGTAACTCGCGAAGAAGCGGTCCGGCAATTTTCCGGACACTTGCGCGAACTATGGTCTGGGCCATTGCGCTCTGTCGCTGACTTCTACATCCCTTTCCGGATTTTTGAAGTAGCGATTACCAATGCGGGTAAAAAGGACCACCGCATCCTCGGCTTGGACACAGTAGCCGGATCACTCGATCCCTATTATTTTGATCGTCCTCCTGCGACTGCACAAATTTGTGAAGTCGAAACTCGCAATTGCCTCACGCCTCATCTCGACCCTGCGCAGGCTCGGAAATTAGTAGTAACCAAAGTACAGCGCCTGCTATTCACCCGCGGTTTTTTTCGTATTCGTAATTTGACCATTTCTGTAAGTCCGGCCACTCAAGAAATTCACATTCCTTACTGGGTCGGATTCCGAGGCCGTGGCCCATCAGCAACTTTCGCGGTCCTCGACGCCGTACGCCGCCAGCCTGAAGGGGCACGGGTGCGGCGTATGTTGGAAGACTGGTTAACGGCCTCTACCAACTCCACGCCAACCGCCATTCTGCCCTCCATTTCTTGAGTACCTTCGTAACTCAACAGCCGTTTACGAACGGGCTATCCTAGGGTTACTCCCTCGCCATAGTCGTTATGGCGTGCGGCTATGGGCAAAGGCTAATTTTGCGCCCAATTGAGGCTGAAGCAAGGACCATGTCGAACAAGATCGGCCGCTTCGAAATTCTGAGTGAGATCAGTAAGTCCGCCATCGGCTTTGTCTACAAAGCCAACGATCCGGAGAACAGCCAGACCGTCGCGCTGAAGACTCTGAATCTGGAGGCCATGGGCGAGCACGTCGCTGAAATGGTGCAGCGCCTGGTGCAGGAGTCTCAAGGCACAAGTGCGCTCAGCAGCCACAATATTGCACAGTTAATCGGTGTTGATGAAATTGAGGGCAAGTTCGTTGCCGCTCTCGAATACGTGCAAGGCAACAGCGTGGCCACCATGCTGGCGCGTAACGAAGGCTTCTCCATCTGGGACATTAAAGATATCGCCCGTCAGGGTGCGGCAGCGTTGGACCATGCCCACGCGCGCAAAGTTTTCCATTTCAGCCTTGAGCCTGACAAAGTCATGTCCGGCTGGGATGGCACAATCAAGATTTTAGGTTTTGGCATCTCGGCCATGAGCATCCCGTCCACCCAGTTGCACGGGTATGTGCCACGGATCATGCACTATATGTCGCCTGAGCAGTGGCTCGGTCAACCTGTAGATGCGCGCGCCAATTTGTTCAGCCTGGGCGCGATCCTTTACGAGATGATGACGGAGCAAAAAGCGTTCGACGGTGCCAACGAGGACGAAGTCAAGCAAATGATCCTCGAAGGAACTCCGGTCCCGCCGCATCAGATCAACAATAAAATTTCGCTGGATGTCAGCAATGTAATCATGAAGGCGCTCTCCAAAGCGCCGGCGGATCGTTTTGCTTCAGGCCAGGAATTGGTCACTTCCCTGGAAGGCCACAAAGAACCGACCACGGTTGCAACGCCAGCCAAGAAAACGGTGGCGCAGCCCCCCAAGGGAATCAACATTCCCGGCAAGGAAAAATCGGCCCCGGCGGCTGCCGCGAAACCCGCCGCACCGGTTGCTGCCAGTCCACAAGCCGCACCAGCAAAACCTGCGGCGCAGCCCGTGGCTCCAAAATCAGTTGTCATTCAGACCAAGCCGAAGCAAGCTGCGGCCGCGGCTGCTGGATGGGGCGGCAGCGGTACTGGTAGCCCTGCAAGTGAGTCTCGCTCCGTGGCCAAAGTGCAACCTGCCGCGAAATCCGCGCCTCCTGCCGCAGAATCTATCACTACTGAACAACCAGTGATGTCGGCAGCTGTCGAAGAAGCGCCAGTTGAATTCGAAAAATACGCGCCAGAACCGGCGGTGGTAGAAGAAGAAATTCAACCCGCATCCCCGGCGCGCAAAAGCTTTTCGGAGATGGATGAACTGCCTCCGCTGAAGGAAGTCTACGTCGCGCCGCCAACTGCGGCCCCGGCAGAGGAAGCAACAGAGCCGACGCCGGAAATCACGGTGGCCAAGCTCAGGACAGCAACCCGCGAAGAGAAGCCCAAAATTCAGCCCAAGGTAGTGGCCCAGAAAGCAGTACAGGAGATCAAGAAAACTCCACCAAAATTATTTGGCTACGCAGTGGGTGGAGCTGTGGTCCTCATTCTTGTTGTGATCATCGGCATCGCCTATCACATCCATTCGCAGAATGGAGACGAAGGTTCTGCTCCGCCGATCGTTGCGCAGCCGCAACCGGCACCCACTCAGGCCACACCTGCTCCGGCTCCAGTAGCGCCCGAACCGGTTGCAACTGAACCTGATGTAATCACCATCCAGCCAAAAGCGGCACCGCGCAAAGTGAAGCCTGCGGCGCCGGTAATCCTGCCAGGCTCTGTAACGGTAAGTTCGAGTCCCGATGGCGCACAGATTCAGCTGGACGGGCAAGCCAATGCCAGCTGGGTCACTCCAGTCGAGTTGACAGAACTCGTCCCGGGCAAGCACACCATAACCCTAAGCAAAGCGGGTTATGCTCGAAACCCGCTCCATTGATATCGCCTCTCGCAGCAAGTCAGTATTGACGATGCAACTTTAGCGTTACTGCCTGCTGCACTCACAGTCACTAGCGAGCCGGCTGGAGCCAAGGTTTATCTGGACGGCAAAGACATGGGCAAGCCCACGCCAATTCAGATCAATGTGGACAAGCCCGGCAATCACACTATCCTGGTTTGTAAGGACGGCTATCTTGACGAAACCGGCGCTCTAAATCTGCAAGCTGGCCAGTCCTATCGCTTTACGCCGGCACTGCGTGCACTAGGCGCGACCTCAGAAATCAAGATCAAGAAATTTATGGGCGGGGGAGCACCGGAAGGCTCGGATGGTCAGCATCAAGACCCAGCCGAAGGGCGCGCAGGGCCATCAATCGCCGGGTCCTCATAGAAACTGCACCAGTTGATTTCTATCTGAATCCGGGGACATACGTGGTTGACATCGACAGCATCCGGGTACAAGAGCGTGCAGCGCGTTATTAACGTGGAAAAAGGCGGCAAGCTCAGCATTGATGAAACCATGGCCCACGAATAAAAAGCATTCCCCAAATAATTAAGATGGCCCGCCTCAATCCTGAGCGGGCCATTTTTTTGCCGGACCATTGGCACATAAATTCACGCGAAATTAACAAGCCACATAAATCAGCTCTGTTACGTTTGTTCCCAATCTAGAAGTTCGTTTGTTTTCTATTTTGCGAGCCAGACGCTCCTGACCAAGTCATGCAACTCCCCAGATTATTGCGGTTCGTTTTTTGGTTTTTGCCTTTGTTTGCCATAAAAGTGTGCCTGCGCGCCGAAGATGCCTGCCCTCGTCCGGCTGTAGGAGGCGTCGTTAGCGAGCCGGAGGATCTCTACAGTAAGAATGGCATTTTAAAAGTTGACCTCGAATACCGGGGCTCGGTCGCGGAGGGTCAACAACGCTTTTGTTTTGTGGCAAAAGATGGAAGCCAGGCGCCGAACCTGCACGTGAAACCGGGCGATCAACTGGTTCTGACGCTTAAGAATAATCTTCCCGCATCGGCGGATGCGCATGCCATGAACATGCACAGCAAGTCACCCTGCACTAACAAACATACGATGACCTCCGCCTCGGCGAATCTTCATTTTCATGGCTTGGTGGTTGCTCCAACCTGCCATCAGGATGACACGCTGAACACAGCAATCCAGCCTTCCGATCCTCCGTATGAATATCGCTTCATGGTCCCAGCAGATCAGCCGCCCGGCACTACTGGTATCACCCGCACATTCACGGTTTCACCAAAGCACAAATCCTGGGCGGAGCTTCAGGCGCGCTAATCGTAGATGGAATCGAATCCGCGGAACCTGCGGTTGCAGGCCTGCCGGAACGGGTATTCGTGGTCCGCGATCAGGAGTTGCTCAATCAGCAATACGTACCAGTCAGCACATAACAC
>CAWBXL010000144.1:0-33488 GCA_963792305.1 uncultured Acidobacteriaceae bacterium
CGAGTTTATCGACGTCATGCGCAGCTATGGCGAGATCGAAGTCACGCGTTCCGGCCTGGTCGTGGTTTCGCTCGAAACAAGAAACTGAAGCTCGCCCCGCCGGTAACCAAAGAAGAAGTTACCAAGCAATCTAACGTCTAAATTCAATACGGAGTCTTAACGGAATGGCAAAACGTATTTTATGAGCAAGATGGCAACCTCGGGGTTGCTCAAAGGCAAGACGGTCGCGATTATCGGCTACGGCAGCCAGGGCCACGCGCACGCGCTGAATCTGCGCGACTCAGGCGTCGAGCGTAATCGTCGGCCTGTACCCCGGCAGCAAGAGCTGGGCAAAGGCGGAATCCGCCGGGCTGCGGGTGATGACCACCGCCGAAGCTGCCAAAGCAGCCGACGTGATGATGGTGCTGGTTTCCGATCACCTTCAAGCGCGATCTTGTATAAGAGCGACATCAAGCCGGGCCTGACCGCCGGCAAGACCTTGATGTTCGCGCACGGTTTCTCCATCCACTTCAAGACCATCACGCCGCCCACCGATGTCGACGTCAGCATGATCGCGCCCAAGGCTCCCGGGCATCGCGTGCGCGAGCTGTACACCGAGGGCATGGGCGTTCCCGCGCTAGTGGCAGTGCACCAGAATCCTTCGGGCAAAGCCCTCGAACAAGCCCTGGCATATGCACTGGCGCCCAGCAACAATTCGATCTGCAATCATTGCAGCTTTCAGTAGACTATATCCCTAGTTCCTCAACGTCTTCCCGGTCTTCAGCGTGTACTGAATTCGCTCCTGCGTTTCTTTCGCCGCAGAGCGATTTGAAGCCTCGCGCTCCAGATCGAGAACATATTGCTCGCTCACCGGAGTGCCTGGGGTGATGTTTCCGCCGCAGAGGACTTCGGCGATTTTGTGCCGAGCTTCACTTCGTAGTCGGTGATGTATTCTCCCTGGCGCATGAGGTGGACGCCCATTTTGAGCGTGGCGAGAATGTTTTCTCCAGGGGCGGGAATGTCGGTGCGCGGCACGGGAGGCTCGTATCCGGCGCGCACCAGTTCGAGGGCGCGCGACTTGGCGTCGGCGAGGACGCGTTCGCGGTTCATGGTGATGCTGTCGGAGTCGGAGAGAAATCCCAAGGCCGCGGGCTTCGTGGGCGGATGTGGCAACCTTCGCGGTGGCGATGGTCTCGAAGGCTTTCTTCATGGCTTCCATCATCTCGACGGATTCGCCGCGGCCGCCGGGACGGATGCATGCGGCTGCGCTGTCGACGGCGCGCAGCAGCATTTCTTTGCAGCCTCCGCCGCCGGGGAGCAGGCCTACGCCGACTTCGACTAGTCCGATGTAGAGTTCGGCATGCGGTTGGCGCGCGGGGGCGTGAAGGGAAATTTCGGTGCCTCCGCCCAGCGTCATGCCGAAGGGCGCGATCACTACCGGCTTCGGCGAAAACTTGATGGCCTGCGTCATGCCCTGGAATTGGCGGATGGCGAGGTCGACGTCGTCCCATTCTTCTTCCTGCACGGACATCAGCAGCAGCATGAGGTTTGCGCCGACGGAGAAATTCGGCGCGTCATTGGTGATGACGAAGGCGTCGAAGTTGTCGCCGGCGCCGCCGGGCTTGAGCGTCTGCGTGATCAGGGTGACGATGTCGGCGCCGAGCGAGTTCATCTTGGAGTGGAACTCGATGCGGCTACGCCGTCGCCCAGATCGACCAGGGATGCGCCGGAATTTTTCTTGACTACGCCGTTGGATTTCTTTGCGACGGTCACGGACCAGACGCCCGCGGGGACTTGAACCGGTTCATAGTTGCCGGTCCTCAGTTCCCAGTACGCGCGGCCGGAAGGGGATTTGGGATCGTCGGTGTACCAGGATTTCTTGCCTGAGGCCAGCAGCTTTTCTACGTTTGCTGCTACCGGCTTTCCTTCTTTTTTCATGCGGGCGACGGTGGCTTCGACTCCGGCGGCGTCCCAGAGTTCGAAGGGGCCTAGCTCCCAGTTGAAGCCCAGCTTCATGGCGCGGTCGATTTCTACGATGGTGTCGGAAATTTCCGGGATGCGGTTGGCGCAGTAGGTCCAGAGATCGGAGAGCGCGGACCAGAGGAAGGCTCCGGCTTTGTCTCCTTTTTGCGGCTGGCCATCGATGCCGAGCAGCATGCGGACGCGAGCGCCGGTGTCTTCGACATTTTTGGCCATGTCGAGCGCGGGGAATTTGGCTTTTTGGCGTGGGCGGTATTCGAGAGTTTTCCAGTCGAGGCCCAGGCGTTCGTCTTCTTTTCCTTCGGCCTTTGACTTTTTTGTAGAAGCCGCCTTTGGTTTTGTCGCCCAGCCATTTGCGGTCGCAGCATCTGCTTGTAGAAATCGGGAAGCGTGCAGGTCGCTGCGCTCGTCGCTGACGTTGCTGCGCATGTTGCTGACCACGTGGCCGAGAATGTCGAGCCCAACCAGGTCGATCGTGCGGAATGTTGCGGACTTCGGCCAGCCGACGGCTTGGCCGGTGAGTGCGTCGACTTCTTCGATGGTGAAGTCCATCTCCTGCATCAGGCGCATTACGTTGAGCACCGAGAATGTGCCGATGCGGTTGGCGATGAAGTTGGGAGTGTCTTTGGCGACGACGACGCCTTTGCCGAGCTGGACGTCGCAGAACTGGGTGACCGCTTCGATCAGCGGCGCGGTCGGTTTCTGGCGTGGGAATGATTTCCAGCAGGCGCATGTAGCGCGGCGGATTGAAGAAGTGCGTGCCGAACCAGGAGCGGCGGAAGTCGTCGGAGAAGCCTTCGGCGATTTTGGCCACGGGAAGTCCGCTGGTGTTGGTGGTGACGATGGTGCCGGGCTTGCGGACGGCTTCTACTTTCTTGAGCAGGTCGCGCTTGATTTCCAGATTCTCGACGACGGCTTCGATGATCCAGTCGACGTCGGCTAGTTTTTTCAGATCGTCTTCGAAGTTGCCTACTGTGACCAGGTGTGCGAGCGAACTTTCGAAGAAAGCGGCGGGTTTGGATTTTTTAGCAGCCTCGAGGCCGGCAGCGGCGATCTTGTTGCGGTTTGCGTCCGGCGTCGGGCGGAACTATGTCGAGCAGATAACTGGGCACGCCAGCATTGGCGAAGTGGGCGGCGATTCTTGCGCCCATGGTGCCGGCGCCTAAGATGGCGACTTTATGGATTCGTTTCATAGAGAAACCTTTAACCGCAGAGGACGCAGAGATCGCAGAGAATACCGCAGCCTCTGTTGTTAGCTTATGGCAGTTTATCTATGGCCCAGTCATCTTTACCAGTGTGGACTGCGATGATCTGGGAATTGCGTATGCGGGGCGGTTTGTGCGGGACCGCCGTAACTTCATAAAGTGTCACCGGAAAGGTGTAGCGTCCAGTGCTCAGTTTTTTGCCGTGGGCGATATGGTATCCGCGCGGGGTGGATATTCCCGGGGATAACATTTTCTCCAGCTGATCTTCCGAGGTTACCTTCTTGGCCGAGTCTGTGAGCAAAAGCAGTCCTGCTTCGTGATCTTGTGTCTGCCAGGCTTGCAGGAAGCGATTGGCAGCTGACAGGGCCGAAACATAATCGCTGTCGGTTGTGATTGCAGAATGTGGTGGCTCCGGTAGCGGAGTGGTTTTCTTTTTCGCGAAACTCAGTGGACACAAAAGTAAAAATATAAGAACGAGACGAATATTCACTTTGTCATTATGCGGGAATCCGCTACACGTCGGAATGTGATTTCAGGTACTCCTGCGCTCGTGCGACCACCTCGCGCTCTCCTTTATATGCCAGCTTTGCGACGGCATCTTCCAGCGGGATCCATTGCGCGCTTTTTACTTCCACTTTCATGGCTTCGGAAATTTCTCCGATTTTGCCTGACTCATATTTCAGCAGATAAAAGCTAACGATTTTGAAGACGCGCTTGTTGTCTCCCCAGGAGCGTGTGTAGACGTACTTGATGTCGGTGAGTTTTGCGATGGGAGTGGCGGTGATTCCGGTTTCTTCGAAGACCTCGCGAATGGCCGTCTGGTCGGGCTTTTCGCCGGGGTCGACCAATCCCTTGGGCAAGGCGAGCACCACTTTTTGTGGCGATTTTTTGTCATCGGCAGGCTCGCGTTGTGGCTCAATCACGGCCATCATCCAGCCTTTGGCGGTGTGTTTGATTACTACTCCGCCTGATGATATCTCCCGCTCCATTTGGCCAACATATCAGGAATAAAGGAGTTAGTCATGGCTGTAACCATCTTTTCATACAGTAACTTCCGGTTGTGACTCGGGTTTCTACTAGTACGAACCCTGTAGTAAAAGCTGGCATCTTACCTGCTAGATATTTGTTAGCTCGGAAGACCGGCTGGATGTGAGGTTCCGGTGAAGCGTCTGGGCAGGAAATTAATTCGGACGGTGCAGGCGATTGGGCGCGGGTTGGCGGTGACGCCCAATGCGGATCCGCCTTGTACCGGCATTGGCCTCGCGCTGGGCGGCGGGTTCGCCCGCGGCATTGCGCACATCGGTGTCATCAAAGTTCTCGAAGAAGAAAATATTCCCATTCAATTTGTGGCTGGAACCAGCGTGGGCGCGCTGATTGGCGCGGCCTATTGTAGCGGCTTGTGCTGCGATGAGCTGGAAGAGATCGCCTTGCAGGTGCGCTTCAGAAGTTTTGCCAGCTGGACACTGTCTCGGTATGGCTTTGCCAGCAATGCGCGGATGATTGGGTTTCTCAATCGCATTTTGAAAGTGAAGACATTTGAAGAGCTGCGCGTTCCGCTGGCGGTGACGGCCACGGATTTTTCTACCGGCGAAGGAGTGGTATTTCGCTCAGGGCCGCTGGTGGATCCGGTACGGGCAAGTTGTGCCTATCCGGGGATGTTTCTGCCGGTGAAAATTGATGGACGCATGCTGATCGATGGCATGCTGGCGCATGCGGTGCCGAGCGTGCCTCTGCGGGAGATGGGTGCGAGCCGCGTGCTGGCGGTGCATTTGAAGGGAAACTGGATCAGCGGGGAAGGGCCTCGGCATCTATTTGATGTGATCGGTCAGTGCTTTGCCATTGCGCAGGAGAAGACGAGCGATCGCTGGAGGCAGGCGGCGGATCTGGTGATTGAGCCGGATGTGACTGGGTTTAAGTATGACGACTTTGAGCGGACGGCAGAGTTGATTCGGATGGGAGAAGTGGTGGCCCGGGCGGCGGTGCCGGAGTTGAGGAAGTGGTTGGGTGTGGAAATGGCGGCTACAAAAGTTGTGAAGGCGGTGGTTCCTCAGACGGCGGTAGCACCGGCCGAATAATCGCACCGAGTGCGGCTTCTAAGCTACGGACTGGAATGGCGTTGACACTGCCGGGAATAAGTTGCGATATGGCGCAGATTTCACTTCGACGGTGTACTAATTCATCGAAACGCACGGGCCAACCCCCTCAAGCCAAGATCGGGCTTGAGGGGGCCATACGCGCCTGGTTCTAGTGGGCCACTAACGCCGCGCTGCGAATCGTCAGGGTGATCTGAGGAGGATGTTGCAGCGTATTGTGAATCAGACAGTGATGAATTGACTGCTCGATCCCCGCTTTATGTTTCTCCTCGAATTCGGCCGGCACGTCCACTTCAATTCGGAAGTTGTCCATGCGCGCCGGGTCTTTCAGTTTGTCCGCGGTAACTCGTATCACAGTACCTTCCGCCGCTAGTTTGTGTTTCTTCAGGTACATGGCGGCATAAAACCCAGCGCACGATCCAAGGGAAGCGAGCAACAATTCCGGCGGCGTCATGCCCTCATCATATCCACCATTCTCTGTGGGTTGATCACAGGCAATGGAATGCTGACGCGCTTTGATTTCAAATTGCACTCCGCCTAAATGTTCTATTCGGACTTCCATAAGACCTCCTCGAAAAATTAGGACTTAGATCCTGTGCCGTTCAGCCTGGCGTCCAAATGTTGCCTTACCATTTCACGCGCCCGATGCAGACGCGACTTCATCGCCGCGAGCGATAAACCCAAGACTTTGGCTACGCGGTCTCCTGAAATTTCCTCTAAATCGCGCATCTCATAGACTGAACGGTATTCGTCAGGCAAACTTTGTATTGCCTCCACGAGCAAAGCTTTCATCTCCCGGAAACCAGCCTCCGCTTCTACGTTCGGGCGATCTTCGACAATGTCGCGACCTTCTTCCTGCAAAGCCGAAAGCTGCACCAACGGCAGCAGAGCTTCACGCTCCTTCAACTGCCAGCACACGCGCCGGGCAATCTGTGCCAGCCACCCACGAAATGCGCCTACCTCCCGAAGCTGATCAAGGTGGCGATAAGCTTTTAACAGCGCTTCGACCAGAACGTCTTCGGCATCGACATGGTTGCCACATACCCGGATCATCTGACGATAGACCGCGTCCTTGTGTTCATTCGCCAGAGCATCGAATTCCATGACCACTATGTTTTCATCTCAGGGGCATGGTTGTCTGTGATCCTGGACACTGATTTTGCCTGGTCTCCCGGGCTGGAATTGCTCCCGAAGCTGCACCGGCTCTTCCGGTTCCAGGGCATTTTGCCCAACAACATTCCCATCGGGCAGAAATCGGTGAGTCCGGCAAAAGTCAGTCCTAGACCGATAAGTCCAACCAGCGAAGGTCAACGAGAAATGCCAGCAGTGTGGCAGAAAGCAGCAAAAAGCCGGCCGCCAACCGCACTTGACGTTCCAACGACCAACGAGTTTGCCTGGAGACAACGGTCGGACAGCCTGCCTCGATCCATGCATCCGTACCACCGGCAAGCACAAGCAACTCGCCTCCGCAGGGTTCCATCCATCCTGCGACCATGCGCGCCCGCGCTCCAGCCTGGCAGATCAAAACTAGGTCGGTTCCCGATATGAGGTCCGCCATTCTCGACTCGATTTCTTCCATGGGGATGTTCACTGCTCCGGGTATGTGTCCGGCAGCAAACTCCGAGGTTGAGCGGACATCCACCCATTGAGTAAAGCGATTGCCGGAGTTATTTGCGAGTAGCTGCGAGACGGTGATTTCTTTCACTCAATTTCCCTCTGATATGGAAGAGTGCCAGATTTCAGAAAAGGATTCTGCGTCGGCTATGGTTCCCCCGCCTCACGCACAACTGTGATGCCGATCACAGCTTCTGCCTACCGCGTGGCGGACAATGAAGTCAACACAGCGGCCATCCGGGCCGCAGAAAGGAGGCGAGTATGAATTCCAAACTCACCCTCCTCCTGATTGTGGTTGTAATGGTAGTTTCAGCGCTTTTCGTGTCTGCACAAAATCCGGCGGCGGTCCCCAAATATGATTTTGCTACTGAAAGCACGTTCAAAGGAACCATCGTGTCCGTGTCCGAGCGCGTATGCCCGGTCAGTGGGGGAATGGGCTTCCATTTTGTGATGAAGTGGCAAGAGGGCACCACCATTGAGGTCCATGTTGCCACCTCGAAGTTCATTAAGGATTACGAAGTAACATTGCGCCCCGGAGATAATGTAGAGGTCATCGGCTCCAGGGTGAAATTTGAGGGCGTGGATACCATCTTCGCCCGGGAAATTACTCGCGGTAGCGAGACATATATATTCCGAGACAAAATCGGCAAGGTTGCGTGGTAGCGTTGCAAGCGCAAGTCGAGGCGTCGCCAGGGTAATCCTTTGCCCACGTGGTTTTTGCTAAAGCCGAAAACAACAGTCTTCGCCTCATTCTGCGACCTCATCGAGAAATGTTGTTATGGTTTGTTGTGGCTAGCGGTCGGACACCCAGGGATTTACTTTTAATTTCTAGGCTAGCCCGTATCTTCCTCGTTCGATGATCTTTTGCGCGACCTGTTGCCGCAACTCGATCGTGTTGAACGGTTCATGCTTGGACAGGCGGCGGAGGATGGCTAGTTGTGTCCGCATCATGTCACCATCGGCGACTGCGGCGATGATTTTTCTGGCAGCGGATTCGATTTTCTCAAACGCTTGCGAGAGGTAAATCCGCGTCATTGCGATGGGTTGTGCAGCTGCCGATTCGCTTTGTTGCTCGAGGATTTTTTGCGTGCGCAGGACGGCGGATTCCATGGCGTAGGTTTCGATTACCATGTCGGCGATGGCGCCCATGATTTCCTGCTGGTCTTGGATGGCTTGCATGTATTTCTGGCTGGCGGACCCGGAGGCGAATAGCGTCAACTTTTTGGCTTGCGTGACTAACTTTCTTTCTTCAGCCAACGCGCCTTCCAATTCTTCGGATGAACTTGGGCCGGAGAGAACTTCGTCCATCAACTGCTTGATGGCGGGCATCAGTGGAAGTTGGCCGGACATGGCTCGCTTCAGCAAAAATCCTGTGATGATCAGGCGATTGATTTCGTTAGTGCCTTCGAAGATGCGGTTGATGCGAGCATCGCGATAGGCACGCTCGGCGGGGTACTCTTCGACGAAACCGTAGCCGCCATAGATCTGCACGGTTTCATCTACGACGTAGTCGATCATCTCCGAGCCCCAGACTTTGATGATGGAGCACTCGACTGCGTATTCCTCGATCGCTTTCAGAGTTTGTTTGCCTGCGTCGGCGGCGGATTTGTCGATTTCCGCCAAAGCCGAGTCCATCATACCCACCGTGCGGTACACCAGCGATTCGCCCACATAAATAAGAGAGGCGATGTTGGCCAGTTTTTCTCGCACTAAACCGAAATCAGAGATGACTTTGTTGAAAGCTTTGCGTTGCTTGGCGTATCCGATGGCATTTTCCAGCGACACGCGTGAGCCGCCCACGCACATGGCGCCCAGCTTGAAGCGTCCCACGTTGAGGATGTTGAAGGCGATAACGTGGCCGCGGCCGATTTCGCCCAGGACATTTTCGGCGGGAACCTTACAGTCATTAAGGATGATAGGGCAGGTGGAGGAGCCGCGAATCCCCATTTTGTGTTCTTCGGCGCCGATGGAAAAGCCGGGAAAAGTTTTCTCTACCAGGAATGCAGTGAACTTTTCTCCGTCGACTTTGGCGAAGACTGTGAACAAGTCGGCAAACCCGGCGTTGGTGATCCACATTTTTTCGCCGTTGAGGATGTAATGCTTACGGTCGGATGAAAGTTGGGCCCTGGAGCGGCAGTTCAGCGCGTCGGAGCCGGATGATGCTTCCGACAAGGCGTATGCGCCGACGATTTCTCCCGCGGCCAGGCGCGGCAGGTATTTTTTCTTCTGCTCTTCCGTACCGAAGTAGACGATGGGCAGCGTCCCGATGCCGGTGTGTCCGCCCCAGGTTGTGGCAAAGCCTGCGTATTTGGCAATGTGATCGGCAATTACGGCGGCGGTTACTTTGTCCATTTCGAGGCCGCCGTAGGCTTCGGGGATTTCTACGCTGCTAAGTCCAAGTTCTCCGGCTTTTTTTAACAAATCACGAGTGATGGAGAAATCTTTGTGCTCCATCTTTTCGATGTTGGGGACGAATTTCGTTGACGGCAAATTCTTCCGCAGTCTGGCCGATCAACTGGTGCTGTTCGGAGAAGTCTTCAGGAGTGAAGACTTCGCTCGGCTGACGTTCTTCCAGAAGAAAACTGCCGCCGGAGATTTTGGGCTTCGTTACAGCTGAGACAGTCGCCATACGTAGTTTTCATTGTACGGCTGGGGAAACTAAAAATCTCTATAGCCACATATGGCTACAGTTACCAAAGGCCTTCCGATCATTTGGGGTCGTTGCCATGTTCGACCGGCTAAGCGGTCATCTTCACGGCAAACTGAGATGACGTTGGCAGGTGGTATAGCTCCCGGTTAACGGAGAATCGTTGCGGACTGGCGGGCTCTATGAGATTGCGTCGGGCTCTGTCTTGACGACAATTTGCTTGTCTAAGTTCGGATCCGCTACGTAGGTACGCATGGTGTAGCACGCATCATCGGTATGACATTCGGCAACTGTGAAAAATCTTTGAAGCCCTTGCTTCAGAGTGCCGTGGATCGATGGGCCACCGAAATCGAAACAAGTCTCCAGCACCAATAATCGATGATTATGACAATGCCATCTTCGCTCATCTGTAAAATCTTTGGACTGAAGATGGCCAGATACAAGATAATCATGAATTGACATGCCTCGAAGATGGCGAATCTTTGTTTTTACGATTCTGCTCATACCTGAATTAACGGGATGTTTCCATGCATGCCATCTTGGGGCTAACCTAAATCATCCTGACGGAATTTTGTTTGATCACGCCATGTTGGCAGTACAGAAAAAATGTGATGTTGCTCACCTAACTTTTGAAACCCTCATCAACACATATCCCAACTCAAAATACACACCACGTGCAGAAAAAGTGATGAAGAACCCGCAAATTGGTGGGTGGGGTCAGGCTTGGTCTAATCCTCCGTGTATCGACTATTCCCATGGAGTGCAGCGGTAGAGATCAAAACAATTTAGACTTGAGCTTGTGAACATTAAATCTGACTCTGCGGCTGTTCTACTTCTAGCCCATGGCAGCCCTGACTCCGTAGATGAAATCCCAGAATTTCTGCGGCAGATTACGCGTGGACGGACGATTCCTCCGCAAGTTGTGGAAGAGGTGCAGCACCGTTATGGATTAATTGGACAATCTCCGCTGACTCGGCTGACTTTGGAACAGGGGGAGTTGCTTTCACGGGAACTAGGTATGCCGGTTTATGTGGGCATGCGGAATTGGAAACCTTATATCGCCGAGGCTGTTCGGACGATGAATGATGACGGCGTAAAACATGTCGTGGTGATTTGTCTGGCTCCGCAGAATTCTCGGACTAGCGTGGGGCTTTATCGTGCGGCTTTGACGGCGCAGGAGCTGACGTTCTCGTTTGATTTTGTGGAGAGCTGGCATGATCAGCCTTTATTGATCGAGGCCTTCGCGGAGAAATTTCGCTCGGCGTGGGACCGCGCTTGTGGTCAGGCTGGAACTACAGTACCTGTTATTTTTACTGCGCACAGCGTGCCAGCTCGGACGATTGAAGAAGGTGATCCTTATGAAGCGCAAGCCAAAGAGACGGCGGCGCTCGTGGCTCGGGCTGTGGGGTTGTGCGAGTGGAAGTTTGCTTTTCAGAGTCAGGGGATGTCGGGCGGCGCCTGGATTGGGCCTACTGTTGAGGAGACGATTTTATCGTTGAAGGGAAATCCTGGAGTGTTTATTCAGCCGGTGGGGTTTCTTTGTGATCATGTCGAGATTTTGTATGACATTGATATTGGGTTTAAGGAGTTTGCTGAGAAGGAAGGGATGCGGGTTTGGCGGGCGGAGTCTTTGAATGATTCTCCATTGTTGACTCGGGCTTTGGCAGAGCTTGTGCGGGGGCGGTTGGCGGAACGGTAAGGTCCGTGTCAGGGCAGTGGCTTCAGCTCTGCCGTGTAGCATTGTAGTGATTTTTGGCGCCGATCAAGCGTAACGAGATGAAGGTATCAATCTAGCGCAATTTTAGTTGCGCCCTTTGGGCGCGTTCTCATTTATGGGATGATTTCGGTAGGGCTGAAGCCATTGCCCTGACACGAATCTTAAGACGAATTATGAAACGTATCGCGATTGTCGGCGGAGGGATTGCGGGGCTCTCTGCTGCTTTTAGTTTGGAGCGGGCGCGGTTGGCTGGAGTCGATATCCAGTACACGTTGTTTGAAGCTTCTTCGCAGTTGGGAGGAGTTGTTCGTACTGAACATGTGGATGGTTGTCTGGTTGAGGCTGGACCGGATTCTTTTCTTACCGAAAAGCCGTGGGCGGCTGATCTCTGCAAGCAGATCGGGTTGGGCGATCAGCTGATTGGTTCTAACGATCGCAAGCGTAAAACTTATATTTTGGCCAAAGGGCGGTTGGTGCCTCTGCCTGATGGGCTGATGTTCATGGTGCCTACGCGGATTTTTCCTACAGTGTTTTCACCGTTGTTTTCTTTTCGCACTAAGTTGCGCATGGCGCAGGAGTGGTTTCGGCGGCGGCGTGTCGCTGATGGCGATGAGAGTGTGGCTTCTTTTGTCGAGCGGCATTATGGGCGTGAAGTGGTGGACTATCTGGCTGATCCGTTGCTTACTGGCGTCTATGGAGGAGAGGCTACGCAGCTTGGGGTGCGGGCGGTGTTGCCTCGGTTCGCGGAGATGGAAGCTTCGCATGGGAGTCTGGGGCGTGGGATGCTGGCCGCTCGCAAGAAGAACCATGGCGCTACGGCACGGGCGCTTTTTACTTCGCTGAAAAATGGAATGCAGCAGATGACCGATGCGGTAAGCACATCGTTAAGTTCGGCATCCATTGTGCTTAATGCGGCAGTATTGGGAATTCAGGCGCAGGATTCAGGATGGATTGTTTCTGCGGGATACAAGACCGATCATTTTGATGCGGTGGTTCTGGCGGTGCCTGCGCATGTTGCGGGAGTGTTGATGAGTACTGCGAGCGCTCCGCTGGCGAAAGAATTGAGCAGCATTCCTTATAGTTCGTCGGTCACTGTGGCGCTCGGTTATGGGGCGGATGTTCGGGGCAGCTTTGCCATCGGGGTTTGGGTTTCTTGTGCCGCATCGGGAGGGGAAGCGGATGATGGCGGCTACGTTTGTGCACAATAAATTTCCGCATCGAGTGCCAGAGGACCGGGCATTGATCCGATGTGCCTTGGGTGGGGCTCGGGATGAAGCGGCGGTATCTCTGCCGGATGATGAGATTTTATCGATTGTGCGGGATGAACTGCGGCAGATTCTTGGGGTGACGGCCGAACCGATTTTTGCCCGGGTTTATAAGTGGCAAAAGGCCATGGCGCAATACTCCGTGGGGCATTTGGATCGGGTGAAGAAGATTGAGGGATTGTTGTCTCCGGGGATTTTTTTGGCGGGGAATGGGTATAGGGGGATTGGAGTGCCGGATTGTGTGCGGACTGGGAAAGAGGCTGCGGAAGCGGCTTTGGCGGCGGTGGGGTTGGTGGCGGCTTCATGAGCGCCTCAGGCAGAACACAAGGTCCCTCGACTTCGCTCGGGATGACAGTTTTACGTGGATTGGTGAAATTTTGTGCAGATTAACCAACGGCAACGGTGGGAACCGTTGCCGGACGCGCCAGCCTGCGGTTGATCACCATCAATAGGAACATGATGACTGCAAGCTGAACTGCCATGCCGATGAAGACTGTGACGGGAAAGTGGAACCCTTCAAAGCGATTGAAGACTCCTCCCGGTGTCACTATGTTCGCGAACTTGAGGCTGGTTTCATAAGAACCGACGTTCAGAACTATCGCGATGACAATTGCGGCAATGTAGTAGAGCCCAAGAAGAGAATACCCTTGAGATAACAGGGGCGCGCATGCGAGTCAGCGTGCACCACTGAACGAACAGAACGTCGCGAGTGATAAAGATCAGGATTGCCAGCAGTTGGATCGCGCCACTTTGAAGAGCCTTGGGATCGTAGCCGATTACATCTTTCCAGGCTGAGAGCCCCCAGATCATCAAGCCGTAAGCAATTAAGGCTGAGATGGCCAGCCAAGGCCACGACAAGCCATCTTCGGCAAATATTCCGGCTTGTTTGGAACGATTGCGGCGCCACCACACTTTCAGGCGCTCGTGGGGTGTGAGAGTGGCCAGTCCCATCAGGGCCAAAATCAACGTGTTCAGGCCGACCATGAAAGTGGCCAGCTGGGACATGGTGAAATTGGCTGCGCGTCCGGGATCGAATAGCCCGTAGGCCAGAAAGTTGAGGAAAGCCACGCACCCTACTACCTGCCAGCGGGAGAGCATGTGGAGTTCGTCGGGGTCTTTTTTTAGATCGCGAACTATCATCAGCGCGAACCACGCGCCGAAGGTGAGGTAGAGCAGAAGGCTCATGGCGACCCACGGAATTCTGTGGCTGAAAAGCGTTGGAGGCGTGGGGCCGCTTTCAGAACTCAATAACGATACGAGTCTGGTTAGCGGACTTAGCGCGCCGATTCCAGGAAACATGCTGTCGCTGAGTGATGCAGCGATTGAAATCAGCGCATAGAGACCCAAGGCCCCAAGTACACCAATTCCGCGGCTGCGACTTTCGAACATGCTCGAAAGCCAGATGCCCACCAAGCCCACAAATAATGCGCTGGAGAAAATTAACGCATAAGCGGACAGGATGTGCAGGAAGCCTGCATCACCGCGGAGCCCGGCAAATACTGAGATGGGGATACAACAAAGGGCGATGAAGTACGCTAGAACTGGCTCGCCTAACAGTTTGCCGATCAGTAATTCCGCTGGCGACAATCGCGTGGTTCTTTGGAAGTCCCAGGTTTTGCGTTCTCGTTCTCCGGATACGCTTTGCGCACAGACGAAAAGCACCCAAAAGGTGAGGACACCAACTTGGCCCGTCATCAACGTGCGGTAGTAAAGCAGCCAAAATTCGGTATGGTTGCGCTGCTCCATTGCCGCGAGTTCTGTGGCAGTGGGTTGACCGGATTCGGCGGCCGATTGACGGGCGCGATCCATCTCGCTGTCGCGTTGCGCCCAGCAACCCAAGCCAACGAGAATCCAAAGGACCACTAAGACGGCTAACACGGAGAGTGCACGTGCGCGCCGTAGTTCAGATCGGAGATGACGTACGAATTCGGGGTTTTGCCAGAATTTGAGCATCACATTACCTGATGTCCAGAGAGTTTCATGTATAGGTCTTCGACGGTTTGCCGGATTTCCGCGAAGGATATGACTTTTACTCCGACGGTGATTAAGTTATTCAGCACTTTAGACAGTTGATCTTCGGTGCCAGCGAACTGGAATTCGCCTTCTGCCGGTTGCAGCGTCAATCCTGAGATGAGTGGATCTTGCTGGAGTAGCGATTGAATGGTGCTGGCGCTGTCTCCGATCCAGCGTAGGCGCAGAGTGCGGGCTGGGTTGGCGGCTGCGGTCATGTCTGCAATACGGCCGCTGCGGACTAACGCTCCCTTCTCCATGATGCCAATGGAGGTACAGAAGCCTTCCAGTTCGGTGAGGATGTGGGAGGAGACGACAATCGTCGTACCTTGATCACAGAGCGAGCGCAGCAAGTTGCGCAGATCAAAACGTGCTTTGGGATCCAAGCCGGAGGCTGGTTCATCAAGAACCAATAATTTTGGTTGATGGATGATGGCGCGGCCAATGCCTAACCTTTGCTTCATGCCGCGGGACAGACCGCGAATCAGGGCGTCGCGTTTGACTTCCAGTCCTACCTGGGAGATCACCTCGGTGACACGCGCCGGAATTTTTTCTTCAGGCATTTTGTAGGCGTGGGCGAAGTAGTCCAGATACTCCCAGACTTTGAGGTTCTCGTAGACGGCAAAAAAATCAGAGAGGTATCCGATATGCTGCTGGGCCTGTTCGGGTTCGCGGAGGACATCTACGTCGGCTACTCGAACGCTGCCTTGGGTCGGCGACAATAGGCCACAGGTCATGCGGATGGTTGTGGTTTTGCCCGCGCCGTTGGGGCCAATCAGCCCGTAGATTTCACCGGATGAGATGGTCAGGCTTAGGTCTTCTACGGCGATTAAATCGTCGTATTCCTTACGTAAATGGGAAAGCTCAATCATAGTTCGGTTGCCTTTCCGCGCGTAATCATAGGGGCTGGGGCCTAATAAGGCCATAGATATCTGACTGACGTATCTAATTACGGAATGGAAGCGTCCGAGGTTCCGTTAATTTTAGGGGCGGAAAGACAAAACGGTCACTTACCAGAAAATTAGCAATAGAACAAATTGTGATGGCAAGCAAGTTGGCTAAGAGGTAGTTGAGGTGGAAGAATCCGGCGAGGAGCTTCATTAGCAGGAGATTGCCGGCAATGGAGAGAAGTCCGTTGCTTAGGTTGAATTTTATGAATCGAACCAGTGGCGCCGCTGTTTTCTCCCGGTCTTTCCATGTGTAGCGTTCATGCCAGATGAAGTTGTGTATGACCGCTGCTTCCACTGCCAGAGCTGTGGCCAACAAATAGTTGAAGTGCAATCCGCTTTTTAGCGCGGTTAGCACTGCTAACTGCACTCCGATTCCGATTCCTCCTACGAAGTTGAATTTCAGCCAGCGGATCATCGGATTTTTTCTTCTTGATAAAGACAATATGTATTGCGCGCGGTGAAAAAAAGCAGCATCAGTGTCATGCCGATCAGCCCGACTATGCCTCCGATATCGAAGAGGCGGTAGTGCGCTTTTAGAACCACTGGCCAGCGAAATAAAGCCAGGTTGCCGATGGCCAGCAGAACTCTTAGTTCCGTGGGGCCGAAGCTCCAGAAGGAGAGACGGAATTCGCCCAGCGTGTAGGTGGCGAGATAGGTCTGAGTGGACAGCATAAGAAAGCCGATTAAGAGTCCGATGGCAATGTAGGGGTGCATATAGCCGGAGAGGGCCAGACCTCCCATGAGCACTAACGCGCCGAAGCTGTCAACCATGTGGTCTACATAGAAGCCGTAGCGGGGGCGCTGTTGCTGACGGACGCGGGCCAATGTTCCGTCGAGGCTGTCGCCCAGCCAGTTGAGGGCCAGGAATACGATTACAGCTAACAGCCAGTTTTGGTTTCCCCTGGATAGGGCGTAGCTAACTCCGGCCATGATTTGTGCGCCCAGGCCCAGGACCGTGAGGTGGTCGGAGTTGATCCATGCCGGGGTGCGTTCTGCCAGCCAAATTAAGGTTCGCTTCTCTACGCGAGCCAAAAGACTTTGTTGCACGCGGTTGGCTTGGTGAAATTTTGTCCGTTGAACCTCGTTTAGGACTTTTGGGTTTGCTTGTTCGCAAAACTCGATCATGGGACTTGCCATAATGCCCTCCGAACAGTGGCACTATGACGGAATTTGGGTTTAGCGGCAATACATGGCTGGTAAATCTGGGGACATACGGTGATCATCCTGTAAATCATTGGTGAATAATGGCTTGATTGGTTATATCAACTGAATTTGGCTCTGCTTTTTATTGCTCGCAGGGGTAGTAAATCAGTTGCCAGATCCCAGTTCTCGGTTCTCAGTTGGCGATTTCCTGGATTGCTCGGCTTAATTGGTCTGTGGCCCAGTCTATTTGCTCCGGGGTGATTACTGCCGGAGGGGCGATTAGCAGATGATCGCCTGAGGTCCCATCCACGCAGCCTTGCATGGGATAAACCAGAAGTCCTCGTTTTGCTGCGGCTTGCCCCACGCGTCCGGCGAAGTTTTGTTGTGCTGCGAAAGGCTGTTTGGTGGATTTATCGGCTACAAATTCTATTCCCATGAGCAGGCCGACACCGCGCACGTCACCGACAGTTTTCAGATTGCGCAATTCGTTCAAAGAGCGGTGCAGTTTTGACGCTGTTGTGTCTGCGTGTTCCGAGTTGGCAGCCTGGACCAGATTTTGTTTCTGCAGAACTTGCAGTACCGCTTGGCCTGCGGCCAGAGAAATTGGATGTGCGTTGTAGGTGAAGCCGTGAAGAAATGATCCGGAGCCGTTGGCGATTGCATCGATTATTTTTTTTGTGGCGATGACTGCGCCCAGGGGAGCGTATCCGCTGGAAAGGCCTTTGGCGGTGACCAGGATGTCGGGCGCGATGTTCCAGTGATCGACCGCGAAATTTTTGCCTGTGCGGCCCATGCCGGTCATTACTTCGTCGGCAATCAGCAGGACTCCTTGTTGCTGGCAGATTTCTGCGATGCTTTGCAGGTAGCCAGGCGGAGGAGTTACTGCGCCCAGGGTTGCTCCGCTTACCGGCTCAAAAATAAAAGCTGCTGCCTGGCCGTTGGATGCTGTGATGGCTTGGGCCAGTTCTGCGGCGTATTCTTGTCCGCAATTTCGGCAGCCGTCTTTGCAGTCGTAGTTGCAGCGGTAGCAGTAGGGGATGCCGATGTGGGTGAACTCTCGCACCATGGGCAAATAGATTTCTCTGCGGCGTTTGTTGCCGGAGACTGCCAGCGCGCCCAAGGTTGAGCCGTGATAACCCTGGGTACGGCTTAGGACCTGATAACGTTTTGGCTGGCCGGCTTCTATTTGATATTGGCGAGCTAATTTGAGTGCGGTCTCGATGGCTTCGGAGCCGCCGCTGGTGAAATAAACTGCGCCGCCTGCGAAATTCTTTCCTGCAAAGTTGATTAATTCCTGCGCATATTGTTCCGCGATCGGTGTGGTGAATTGGCTGGTGTGGACGAACTCCAATTGCTTGGCTTGCTCTGCCATCGCAGCGAGAATTTCCGGGACGCCGTGTCCGATGAAATTTACTGCGGCTGATCCGGAGAGGTCTAAATATTTTTTACCTTCTGTGTCCCAGATGTAGACGCCTTCTCCGCGAATAGCCGATGGAAAAGATTTTTTGAAGGAGCGGCGGAAGACGGAAGACTTGTCCACGCTTGGATTATCGGAGGGTGTGCGACGATGTGTCAAAAATTGAAGGCTGCATTAACAGCACGAATAAAGACATCGTTGACAGTGTGTGACCTTAGCGGCGAAACTGCGAGGTCGATGTGGAGGCTCCTTGATCAAGAAAATGTGTCTTGCGGTCATTTTGTTGGCTACCTGTTTTTCGTTTGCGCAGGAACCGGTTGCTCCCAAAATTACTTACATTCTTGCCGGGCGTCTGTTTGATGCTACAGGCGACAACGTTCGCGAGACGCAAGTGATTGTTGTCGAGGGCGAGCGGATTAAGAATGTAGGCTCGGCAACTTCGGTAAAAATTCCTGCCGGCAGCAATGTGATTGATCTTACTCACTCGACTGTGCTGCCTGGGTTGATTGATTGTCATACACATTTGGGGTCGCGTGCGGACCGGTACGATCCGATTTATGACTTCAAGGATTCTCCGTTTGATAGCGCTTTTGCGGCAGTGGTGAATGCAAAGAAGACTTTGGACGCGGGGTTCACTACAGTGCGCGATGTGGGATCGCTGCCGTTTCTGGCGGTGGATCTGCGGAATTCCATTAATGAGGGATATATTCCTGGGCCTCGTGTGGTGGCCAGCGGGCCGGGGATTTCTATTACCGGCGGGCATGGGGACCTGAATAACTACACACCACAAACACGGGTGATGATGTTTCCTGAGGAGCGCGATTTTCAGATTGCGGATGGGGCGGACCAGATTCGGCATGTGATTCGCGCGCAGGAGAAATATGGTGTGGATGTGATTAAAGTTCTTGCTACTGGCGGTGTGCTTTCGCGTGGGGACAAGCCAGGCGCTCCCCAGTACACGCTGGAAGAGTTGAAGGTGGCGGCAGAGACGGCGCATATGGGCGGGCGGAAGATTGCGGCGCATGCGCACGGGGCCGACGGGATCAAGAATGCGATTCTGGCGGGGTTTGATTCGATTGAGCATGTGAGCCTGGTGGATGATGAAGGGATACGGTTGGCCAAAGAGCATGGGACTTATTTTGTGATGGATATTTATAACGATGATTACATTTTGAATGAGGCGCCGAAGTTTGGATTGGATACGGAAAAGGTGGAGAAAGAGAAGGTTGTAGGGAAGAAGCAGCGGGAAAATTTCGAGAAGGCGTTTAAGGCCGGAGTGAAAATGGCGTTTGGGACCGATGCCGGAGTTTATCCACATGGGGATAACGCCAAACAGTTTTTTTATATGGTGAAGTATGGGATGACGCCGGCGCAGGCGATTCGGGCGGCGACGTCAAGCGCGGCGGATTTGATTGGTCGGTCGGCGGATGTGGGGACGCTTGAGGCGGGGAAGTATGCGGACATTATTGCGGTGGATAACGATCCATTAGCCGATGTGCGGGCGTTGGAGCGTGTGAGTTTTGTGATGAAGGGTGGGGTGGTTTACAAGCGGAAGTGAGCATTTTCGGCACTACCGTGTCGGGCTTTCACATCCCGCCACTTCGCTGTAACAGTTTAGATTTTGGTTCGTAGTGTTCTCCGAGAATATTCCAAAAACTTTCGTTTCTGAGGAACCATCAGCTGTATCCGGTTACTCAATACCTTACGTGTAGAATCGGCTCATCGTGTCTGAGTCTCCAACTTCCACAACAGCCAGTTCTAGCTGGTATAGCCGTGCTATGCGCCAGTTCCGGCCTCTGCATGAGCACTCGGCTTTCTCCGCGACATTGTTGTTGATGAGCACGGTGTTGCTCTCGCGCATCATGGGATTTATCCGCGAGGTTTATATTGCGCGGACATTTGGCGCAGGCTGGAGGACCGATGCGTTTTATACAGCGTTCACCATTCCTGATTGGCTGAACTACATTGTGGCCGGTGGTACGGCTTCGATCACTTTTGTTTCTATCTACAGCAAATTTTTAGCTGAGAAGCGTGAAGACGAGGCGCAGAAGACTTTTTCCGTGATCCTCACCGTGATGGGTGCGGTGATGGTTGGCGGGATTATTTTGGGGGAGATTTTTACTCCTCAACTCATACACTGGTTTGTTAAAGACAAATTTTCGCCGCAGCAGTTTGAGCTTTGTGTTTTTCTTTCACGCGTACTCTTGCCGGCACAGGCATTTTTCTATGTGGGTGGAGTTGTTTCCGCAGTGCTACTTTCGCGCCGGCTGTTTTTGTTGCCTGCACTAGGGCCGCTGATTTACAACGGCGGAATTATTTTTGGCGGACTCTTATTCTCACATTTTATTGGAATATCTTCGCTTGCCTACGGGGCCGTCGCGGGCGCTTTTGTAGGAATTTTTCTCGTGAATGCGATCGGCGCGGCGCGGGTTGGGATTGGCTACAGGCCATCGTTTGATACTAAAAACCCGGCGTTTCGCAAATGGATCAAGCTTTCCATCCCCCTTATGCTTGGAGTTTCGCTCGTCAGTGTGGACGATTGGTTCCTGCGTTATTTTGCAGCCGCTGGCGCGGGTGACATCAGCCGGTTAAATTTTGCCAAGCGTTTGTTTCAGGTACCAGTTTCAATTCTGGGGCAAGCGGCGGGGCAGGCGTCCTATCCATTTTTTGCGCGCTTATTTGAAGAAAAACGCTTGAAGGAATTGTCTGACACCGTCAACGGTTCGGTTTACCGTGCGGTTGCCGCTTCTATACTAGTGGCCAGCTTCATGATGAGCGCAGCGCTTCCGCTGATTGATTTCGTTTATCATCATGGACACTTTACGGCATCGGATGCGCAGGAGACGTCCGTTTATTTTTTCTGGTTCTCTCTTTCGCTGGCATTCTGGTCTGCGCAGGCGCTTTATACGCGTGCTTATTATGCTTCAGGCAATACGTTAACGCCGATGATCGCCAGTTCTCTGGTTACGCTCGCGTCGTTGCCGATTTACAAGTTGCTGTTTAATACTCACGGAGCTACCGGGTTAGCCATGGCGTCCGATATTGGAATCGCGGCGAATTGCCTGACTATGGCGATTTTGGTGCACCGACGGAAATTAGTGCTTGGCAACGAACTGAAGTGGGGAGAGTTAGCGAAGGCTGGAGTTACGGCGGTCGTTGCTGGGATTGTAAGTTACAAAATCGCCGCTGGGTTGATCACCAGCGGCGGTTTCTTCGAGGACATCAAAGTTCTATCTATGTCCGGCCTGACCTGGGCGGCCGCGGTTGCAGCCGGACTCTGGCTCACGCGCTCCGAACTTCTGAATGACTTACGCAAGCGATCCAAATAACACTTCTAAAAATTAATGTGCCACGTTGATGTTGACGTCATATTGAATGCGGTAGGTCACTCCTGAAGCCTCCCACGCCTGCAAAGTAAGAATGTGAGTGCCGGTTGGGGCATTCTCTACATTTGCTGTCATGGTTGGGCCGTTTGACGTGGCGACTACCGTGTTATCAATCCACGCCTTCATGCTAGTGACTTGTTCGGTGTTGTTGATGATGCTGGCGTTGATTGGGAACGAGCTTTCTACGTAACTATTCGGCCCCGGACCGGATGATTCGTCGAATCCTGCCAGGCACGGGCTGTTTCCTTTTGGCGCACATTCTTCATAGCCACGCGTGTAAGTAGAACGGATAATACGGCTGAAACTGAAGACATGGCCGCCGGAATCCCAAGCATTGAAGGTCACTTTGTGATCGCCCTGCTTTGACACTGATATTGGCGTGGAGAAGGACGGATCGCCATAGAAATCTGTGAAAGTTCCCTCCTGCTGTTTGCCATCTACATATAACTTCATAGCGGTGATCTTGGAATTGCCCTTGGCCGCGACGTAAACGGAATACCTCACACCTAGTTCCACTCCGGCCGGAGGACCGCAGAAGTTGACTCCGGGAGATGTCGGGACGGCACAAGGCGGAAAGGCATCGCCAACGACGGTGAAGTTGACACGCCCTTGAAAGAGATTTCCTTCCGTGTCCCAGGCGTTGATTACGATTTTGTTCAGGCCGTTTTTGATTGAGCCATCCACCAGGAATGTGCCGGTTTCTCCGGGAGGGCCCTGATAGATTTTCACGTTATTGTCATAGACGACGTACTTGGAAATTTGGGTCCCGAAAGTTGGAGTTGAGTTGAAGTCAATGGCTACGCTATCGGCGACGGTAGCGTTAGCGGTTGGCGAGCAAATGCGGACTCCGGGGTCGGTGGGAGCAGCGCATTCGGCCTTGGCAATTACAGGGATGAGAGCGAATGGGAGCAACAACAATAACAAGCGACGCATAGTACCTCCGTGGCGTCACTTTAGTTGGGAACTAGCGGTATAGTGTTGCTCCTTAGAGCGATGGATAGGCGAAAATCCAGCCTAGTCTGTATTCCACAAACTTTCTTCTCACATCATTATTTTTACGCAAGCTTCACAATCTATTTTGTGATCACGCCGCATGCAATGCGGTTGCCGGCGTTTCCTGCGGGATCGCTTTTCATGTCATCTGCTTTGGCGTGGATGACAAGTGCTGTACCACCGTTGCTGAAGACGGAGTGGGTGTCGCTTCCTAGATTTACATCCATGTTCATGATGGTGGTGGACAGTTTTCCATCGGCGCCGACCGCGATGTTTTTCATATCACCGGCATGGTGGCCTTCGGGGTTTTCCATGCCGTGGTGTTTGGAATCGGGATTAAAATGGCCGCCGGCCGACTTGAAGTCGGGGGCATCACATTTTGCGTTTTGGTGAATATGAATGGCGTGCTCTCCTGGCGGGAGATCATGCAGGTCGAGCATGATTTGTACACCCATGTGCCCGGGTTCGATGGTGGCGGTGCCTACGCTTTTGCCTTGTGCATCTTTCAGTTCGACTTTGGTTTGGGCGGTAGCTTGTTGGGTTAGAACGAATGCGGCGAAAACTGCGGCTAACAGAATTGTGGATTTCACGTGTGATCCTCCTTGGATCTCTATTGATTTAATAAGGTAACGAAGATGGCATTGTTACCCGTGCGTAAATCTTTTCCGTAAATCAGGGCGACTCCTACGCCGAAAGCTTTGACTTTTACCTGACCGCCGGTGTCCCAGAGCCATTTGTGGGAGCCGAGGACTGGGAGCGGATCGGTGATTTTTCCTGTGTCCAAAAACGGGCCAAGCTTAACAGCGAATAAGCTGTCGTGAAAAATATTTTTATCCATCTCCCAGTTGGACAGGAAATAATCTCTGCCCAGCGGGCCACTGCCTTTTCGTCCGCGATGAGTTGTGATGTGTCCGCGCAAAAGGAGGTTGTTATCACCGATGCCGCCCAGGGTGAAGAGTTCGTCGAAGGGGATGCTGCCCCAGGTTTTTCCGCCGCGGAATTGCTGTTGAAGTTCGTAGTCATCGCCTGTCGCTTGCGGGAGCCAATGCAAGCGCAGTGAGGATTGCAATTTTTCGAAGGAGTGATCGGGATTGGACCAGGTGCGACCGGCGTCGGAGGAAAGGCCGCTGGAAATGGTAAAGCGGCGTTCGGGGAAACGCCACAGGTCGGCGTTGACTTCAGTGGTTTGTTTTAACTGATAGCCGCGGGTCAGCAGGTCCGGCGTCAGTACGCTGCCTAAAAAAATGTCGCGGAAGTCGCGGTGGGAAAGTTCGGCGGCGGCGGACCAAGTCCAGCGCCCGGTTTGGAAAGTTGTCAGCTGTGCTCGGACGGCTTCACGGCGTATATTGAAGCTGCCTTGTACAGGGGCACTGTTACTGGAGGATTGGCGAATGTCCCAGTTTTCGCCGCGCAGATCGAGGCCTAGCGAGAGGTGGCGTTTGGGATTGTTACGAAATGGGCTGAAGATTCCCGCTTGCAGGCGGCGCTTCTCCGCATCCCAACGATAGATGGAGGCGAAGTTGATGGCTTTGTTGTGGTAGTTGTCGAATTCAAGATTTACGGTTTGTTCGGGCAGATCATGGAAGATGTTGAGTAACGCTTCCCATTTGTTGTCGCCGAATCCGTTGCGCTCGTGGTTGTGGAAGGTGAGGTCGAACTGGCCGTCGTCTTTTGCCTGAAGATCAAAGTTGAAGCTGGAGAAAATTTCCATACCATGGATACGGGCTTGGCTGGCCAGCAACTCCCCAACCTGCAAAGTTGTTGTGGGGGCGAAGGCGAAGGCTTGATCTAATAATGCTGCGTTCACGCGGGGCTTGGGATCAATTAGGACCCTCGCAATTTTTGGTTTTTGGACGCGGTTCCAGTATTTAACGGCAGCTTCCAGATTTCCTTCGACAAAGTAAATTGTGGCCAGGAATTCCTGGGCGTAGGCATCGTTGGGTTTTAGCCATAGTGCGCGGCGAAGATGGGTGGCGGCTTCGGCGTAATGTTTTTGTTTGAAATCTACGCCTGCCAGTTCGACGGGGAATCTCTCGTCGTGCGGTGATGATTCTTGTCCTGCGAGCAAAGTGTCGTGGGCTTGTGGCCAGTTCTCAAGGTGCGCAAGCGCTGTGCCGTACCAATAATTTAACTCTGGGGAACGGAATGGGGCTGATTTGGCCAGAGCAACTATTTCCTGCCATTTTTCCTGATCGGCCAATTCTTTTGCTCTTTGAGCTGGATCAGCGTGAGTTTGTGCGGCTGCAAAAACTGCAGAGCAAATCAAAATGATTACGGAGAGAATCAGTGTGCGCCGGATTCGGGCAAGGCGAGCAGAGTCCATTTTCCGGCAGCGCTCCATTCCTGTTCGAAGCTGGCTTGGTCGAGCTTCAGCAACTTTCTCTGCGCGGGATCGTTGACGATTACAACATGATTGTCCCAATCGAGGCCCGTCACCACTACATAGTGTAGCGGAGCTTTTCCTGGCTTTAACGCGACCATCAACGGTCTGCCTTTTTGTAGATGGTCTTTCAGGTCGGCGGGTTCGCCTTTGAAAGTAAAAGTGTTGAAGCCGTGATCTTTGAAATAGGTCTCTACGTCGGATGCGTATATGCCGTGGCCTTCTTTGGAGTAGAGAGTGTTTTGGATTTCGTTGGCGTTGACGGTCTGCGGATCGCGATTTTGCTGCTGCGCCCAGTACTGCATGATCATGGCAATACTGGCGGCGCCACATCCTTCTTTGACTTGTTTGACGAAGGGTACGTCGAGCCAGATGCCGGGCGCGTCTGCGGCTAACAGTATTGTGCAGCACACACACGCGCCCAGCGTTCCGGCTATGCGACGAAACATCTGAGCTTAACGGACGGCGACGATAATCAGGATTAAAGCTGCGATAGCGACGATGATCCAGATCAGGTCGCGGTCACTAAGGTTGCCAGCGGCGAAATTGGCCTGCGCCTTGTCCGCGCGCGCAGCGAGCTTCGCCAGTTCCGCATCATTCAGGCTCGACACGGCGGTCTTTACCTGCTGCGGATCCATGTGGGCACCCTTCAGGGCCTTGACTGCCTGTTCTGAGGACAGGAATGTCTGGACGGTTTGCAGATTGTGTTCGCGCGTTTGTGTGGCTGCGACGGCCGCCTTTTGCAGATCAGCGGTGCTGACTATGTGAGACGGTGCTATGGCTTGCGCTACCAAGCCCTGCGGTACGGCGAAAAAAGTTGCGAGTACGCAAGCAGTCGCTACGCGCGCGGCTTGTTTGAAATCAAATTTCATGTCTAACGACCTCCCTAGATTTTCGGCCAAGGTTATTTAGAACACTATACCGGAGCTTTGATGCCGGGGTGAGTAGGGGAGTTTACTGGTTTAAGGCCTCTACGGTTTTCTGTAGTTGTTGGGCGATTTCCTCAGGGTTGGTATGTGGTGGGAAGGTAACTGAGGAGACCAATGGTTACGCGGATTTTTCCTGGGCGGGCGAAGTGTTTTCCCGCCTGTTTTAGTTCAAACAATCCATCAATTCGCACGGGGACAATCGGAATTTTGAGATTGTTCGCTAATAGACCAATGCCGGCGCGGAAGGTGTTTATTTTGCCATCAGTGGTATGGCGGCCTTCGGGGAAGACCAGGACGCTATAGCCGCGGTCCACGCATTCTCCTGCGTAGGCGAAACTTTCGCGGAAGCCGGCGGCTTTTGGAAGTGGGAAGAGGTTTAGAAGAAGTACGCCCATTGTCCAGCGAATCCGATCGTAGATACGAGCGAAGATGTTGCGAGTTGGCCGAGGCGTGCGCAGGGATTCCATTACTTCGCCGCCCGCTGCGGTTGCCAGATAGTGGCGAATTCTTGGCGGGAGAGCTTTGTGGACGAAGCCTACATCTACATGACTGATGTGGTTGCAGACGATCAAGACTGGGCCGTGTATGTCGCGGAGGTTCTCTTTGCCTTCGATTCTAGGCCAGCCTAGAAGGAAGACGGCGGGGCGTCCTAGTAAGTATTGGCCGATGATTCTGATCCAGGAGAACGGCCAGCGAAGTGTCCAGTGTGGATAGTGATATTTGGTTTTATTTTGCGCTTCGCCGTGCAGCAGTTTTTCCAGATCACCCACTGTTTGTACTGATGCGAAATTCGCTTCGCTAAGATCAACCTGATAGCGGTCTTCCAGGGCTCCCAGCAGCTCAACCCGTTCGAGTGAGGAGAGGTTTAAATCATTTTCCAGGTTTGCATTTGCTGATAGCGAGGGCGATGAACTTCCTTTGATTTGGGCGATTAGATCTCCTAAAACGCCGTTTGATTTGGGGATTCCGCTTTTTTGATCTTGCTGGGCAATGGCTGTTTGTTGGATCAAGTTGCGTCGCGGTTTTTGTGTGGAAGTACGGGGGAAATCTTCTTCCGGCCATACCAGCCAATGGCGCATTCTCTGATATTCGGCCAGGGATTGGTTGGCCCGTGTGACCACTGCCTTGATGTCGGCATTGGTGTTACGCAGGATTACCACTGCGCAAGGATCGGCATTTCCATTTCGTGGCAGCGCCACAACCACACAATCTTTTACTTCCGGCTGTCGGCGTAAGGCGGCTTCAAGGTCGTCGGGGTAAACGTTCATGCCGGCTGGAGTGACGATCACATCTTTCTTGCGGCCTTTGAAGTAGAGATTGCCCTCGGCATCGAGTTCACCTATATCGCCAGTACCGTACCAGCCTTCTTTATCCGACATAGGTTTTAGCTTTTGATCGCTCCAGTAGCCGCTGGCTACTCCGCTGCCTCGGACCAGAATTTCTCCGTCTTCGCTTAATTTGATTTCACGCCCGGCCAGTACTTTTCCGATGGAACCTTTACCTATGCGGAATGGATGATTCACGCTGATTAACGATGTGGTTTCGGTGAGACCGTAGCCCTGAACTACCGCGATTCCCAAGCGCTGCCAGAATTCTTCGGTGACGCTGTCCAAGGCGGCACCTCCGCAGATGAAGGCCCAGAATTTCCAGCCGAATTGGCGGCGGATGCGGCGGAAGATCCAGGAGCGGTGGAGGAAGTGCTTGGGTTTGGATTCGTCGAAGCGACTGCGGAATTTTTCCAGTTTACCCTGATCTTCGAGGTCGCGTTCGATTTTCTCCTTGAGTGATTGAAGCACTCGAGGAACAGCTACTAACACTGAGGTCCTTTCACGCTTGATGGTGCCGATGATTTCTGAGGGCCTGAGCGAATCCTGAAAGATCACGGTCCCTCCCATCGCGCGTGGAAGAAAGAGTCCCAGGAATTGCCCGAAGACGTGGCTTAGCGGTAACAGATTAAGGAAGCCTACGGGGTGAAACCAGCGTTCATACTTCAGGTATTTTTGAATTTCACTTTCGAGTGGAGCGATATTGCTCAGGACATTGGCATGGGTGATTACTACACCCTTAGGCTCGGCGGTCGTGCCCGAGGTGAATACCACCTGGAGAACGTCTGATGGCTGAGTTTTGGGAGCTTGTGGCGCGGAAGAGTGCCGGGCTAAGATTTCCGGCAGCTCTTCGAACGATAGCGACGGTACTGAATTGACTCGATGTTTTTGAGAGCACAGCAGCAGCTTGGCGTGAACTTGATTCAATACGCGTAAAGCAAAGTCTGGAGTGGCGGCATCGTCCATGGGGACGACAATGACTCCCACCAACGCGCAACCAAAAAAAGCGGCAACCCATGCGGCTGAGTTAGGTCCCCAGATTAGGATGTAATCGCCCTTGCGAATTTGCCTGGCTTCGAGTTCACATGCAAAGCGGAATGCAGTTTCTGCGGTTTTGCGATAACTCCATCGCGCAGTGCGGTAACCCTCGCGCTCGACATACGCGCATTCCTTCCCTCGGCGCAGGAAATCATCGAGATATTCCGCGATGGAAGAGCGTTCCATGCTAGGCGCGCATGAGACGAGCTTGTTTGGGGCAGTGGGCTGATAGCATGTCTAGAAACTCGGTTACATAAGCGGGAGTCGGCTGATTGCGAAGAGTGGCGGCGTGCCATACGCGGCGGAACCCGCGGCTGGTGAGCGGACGCAAGATCACTTTGCCTGTCTCAGCATAGGGCGTGACCGCCCAGCGGGCTAAAAATCCTACGCCAGTTCCAGCGGCGGCCAGTTCGATGATGCCTTCGGTTAGTTGGATTTCCATGATGCGTTCTGGCTCTACTCCTGATTTGCGCAGAGCCAAGAGGAATGTACTCTCTTCTCGTGGAGGGTAAATGAGCACTGTCTCCTTAGCTAATTCTTTGGGAGAGACTTGGCTTTTTGCCGCCAGCGGATGTTTGGGAGCCAGCACCAAAACCAGTTCGTCTTCGAACATTGGCATTAAGCGCAGACTGGAGTTGCGGGGTGGGGGAGTGCAATTCAGAATTGCTACGTCCAGCTTTCCGTCCAGAAGCGCCTCGATAGGGCGATGGGTGTATTCAGAATCAATGCTGACTTCAACTTTTGGAAAACGCGCGTGAAATTTTTTGAGTACGGGCGGCAGCCAGTGATAAGAGGTGTAGCACTCGGTGCTGATGCGGATAATCCCGCGGGTGCCACCGTTCAGGCCTACGATTTGCGCCTCGGCGGTCTTTAGTTCTTCCAGCACTTTCACAGCTGAAGTCAGCAGCTTTTCTCCAGCCGGAGTCAGCACCATTCTTTTGCCCAGGCGCAGGAATAAGGCTGTGCCCAATTTTTCTTCAGCGTCTCGTAGTTGATGGCTGAGTGCGGATTGCGTGAGGTGCAGGCGTTTACCGGCTTCGGTTACGCTGCCGGTCTGGGCTATGGCAGCTAAAAGGCGCAAGTGGCGGATTTCGAGCTTTACATCCATGACATGAGCATAGTTCATCTATTTAGCGGAAACAAACAATAACTCTAATATCACGAGGAGCGGACGGCGGGCGAGCGCATGGTACGCTTTTTTAAGTGTCTGGTCCGCCTGCGGCGCCATCTAAACAAACTCATGTCAGAAATCACGGCCCAATATCTGCTGAAAACTCAGACGCTTACTGTCCGTGACGTGTCCTGCTCGGGCAGCCACAAGGCGATGAGCGCAGAGGAATTTGCCGGCGAAACTGAGTTGGTCTTTCCCTATCGTGGGGTTTACGTCCGGCATCTTGGGCAGGACCAGGCTGTAGCGGATGCCAACCAGGTTTTATTTTTCAATACCAATGACGGGTACCGGGTAAGCCATCCTGTCGCCGGCGGGGATGCTTGCCTGACGCTTACTATGTGTGAACCGCTGCTGCGTGAACTGGCTCCGCGTGGTCTGCTGCGTCACGGTGATCCGCTGGCGTTTCGCGTGCAGCGTCTGCGAATTGATCCACGAGCCCAGGTGTTGGTTGCACTGTTGCGGCATAGTCTTCACGAAAACATTGCAGAACCGCTGGAAGCCGAGAGCCTTGCGCTGACTCTGGTACATCGGTCGCTGGGGCCTCGGACTGCGCATTCGGCTGGTGCTACGGTCGGGCGGCAACGATTGGTGGATCGGGTCAAGCTAGTGCTGACGAACGATCTGGCACGACGCTGGACTTTGGGGGAGATTGGCGCTGAGTTGCGCTGCTCCCCGGTTTACCTCACGCAGGTTTTCCAACAAGTCGAAGGTGTGCCCCTTTATCGCTATCAGTTGCGTCTGCGATTGGCGCGAGCGCTCGATCTTCTTGCGCAATATGAGGACCTTACTGCTCTGAGTTTGGAACTTGGCTTCTCCAGCCATAGTCATTTTAGTGCTGCCTTCCGTGAAGCTTATGGGCGCTCGCCCTCTGAATTCCGTCAGTCCGCGCTGCGTCGCTGACCGCCCCAGCAAATCGCTAAAGATTCTGATAGCGGCTGTTTCTGGCTGCGTGGCCTACTGCTCACATACCCGGGATCCCGGGAATTCATGGAGGGTAACGTCATGGTTGAAAAAACTTGTGCGGCTTGCGATTACAAGCTGGATGAAAACGCTATCAAGGTCACGATTGGCGGCAAGGCGATTGAGGTGTGCTGTGAAGAGTGCGCACAGAAACTGAAGGAAGCGCACGCCTCGGCCACAGGCGTGCGGAGGAGCTAAATCCAACAGCCGATTACGGTGCTCATGCAACGGCAAAATCATGCCACTGTGACTGCACTGGTTTAGTTGCATGAGCACCGTTCATCTATCGAATGAAAACAAACAATAATCCTAATAGAGGGATTGATGCTCCAATCGCATATGAGTCTTGCAAACAGTTTGAGCGCAAGTAGCGGATAGAAGAAACCAGCGAGGTTCAGCCATGCTGGGGATCGGAGAGCCGCTTGATGCGAGACGGGACATGGGGAGGAAGTATGAAGAGAATTACCGCGAATATAACTTCACTGATGGTGATTGTTTTGTTATTAACCGCTGCCAGTTATGCGCAGCAGCACTTGGTCCTCAAAGCGGATATTCCCTTTGAATTCAGTGTGGGGAAGAAGGCATTTCCAGCCGGAGAATATGTGGTTGTGCGGGTTGCGCCACATACTTTGGCTCTGCGTGACAGCAACGATAAATTTCTGACCGCAGTCATGACTGCGCCAGCGTCATCGCTCACGGCACGTCCTGCTTCCAAGCTGAAGTTTGAGCTGAAAGATGGACGGTATGCGCTTAGTGAAATCTGGGCTGAGGGTTCGACTTCCGGTTATCGGTTGCCTTTGCCGAAACGGCAGAGCGCTCTTGCACAAGATCACACAGCTGGAGCCGAGGTGCAAGCATCCACCTTGAGTTCCACAGGAAAGTAGCGAGGACATCATGAACAGCGAGATTGGCAATCGCGATATGCAGGCGAGAAATTTACATGTACAGGAAGTAGTTCGCTCGGCTGAATTGGAGTTGTTGGCTTTGCTGCAACAACGCGCAGGAATTATGAAGCGTATTGGCTCGATCAAACAGACACTGGTTGGTCTGGCCAACATGTTTGGAGATGCTGTGCTCAATGAGCAATTGCTTGGATTGCTGGATCGGGGTACTGCACGGCGGTCCGGGTTTACTCAGGCCTGCCGGGCGGTGATGATGGAATCTCCGACACAGTTATCGGCACGACAGGTTTGTGATTTGTTGCAGAAGAAATTTCCTGGCGTGCTGGAGCGGCACAAGAAACCATTTGCTTCCGTCACGACCGTACTCAGCCGGTTGGTGGAATATGACGAAGTCCGGTCCTTCTTAACTGAAGATGGAGGACGGGTGTGGCAGTGGGTGGTTGAGCGGGAGCGCAAGGATGGGAACTTCCTGGTGCGATCACAGCCAGTGATGGGGTTTATGGCCAGTCCGCGGAATTCAGCCTGAATGGTGAGTATTTGAATTTTAAATAGTTAGGAAGTTTTATGGATTGGAGCGCCGCAGACCCCTTGCGGCGCGCCGTTTTTAGGGTAAAATCTCCGCGTTCATTTTCAGCACCTGTATTTGCTCGTTGACCGGGGTCATTCGCGGTCTCCCCGCGCGGAGGATCAGTCGTGAGTTTTGTGTTGTGGAAAATCCTGCGGCTGCTGCCCAAGCCGATTCTGTTTATTCTGATGTTCTTCCTGCTCGGAGCGGTGGCTCGGGCTTAGTTTTTCTGCCAGGAAATCTTTCCGTTGGGTGAATGATATTAGATAGCGCCGGACTTCACCCTGCGCAGGAATTCTTCTGCCGCCAGACGCGTGCGGGCCGCGCGCGGGCCGTCTTCTCCATATTCCAGGAGAATTTCCTGCATGACTATATCGGCGGCGTCTCTAGGTTTGAAGCCGCGTTTTACCAGATTGCCGGCGCGGGTCATGAAGTCTTCTTCTTCGACTAGTTCGGCGCGAAGGCCGTAGTCCTGACATTTGTGGGATTGGAATTTTGCGTTGGCCAGGCGATCATAAGCAGCTTTGGCGTCCGGGTCACTGAGCAGATCAGGAGTGTTTACTACCCAGCTGCATTGCGAACAGGCCCATCCTTGAGAGGTGGCAGTTTCTACCCACTTGAGCCATCTTGCCATTCAATTCACCAAGGGTGGGGGCCTGACTACGGGGCGATCAGACTCTACAATCAAAGGAGAGACTACGAAAGCCCTACGCTAACTTTACCTTTAATTGAATACACTGGAAACTGTATTCTGTTCTCGAAGTGGAACAAAGTACCAGTGTTAGTACGGTTGCTGACCGTTGGTTTTTCGCTCATATACCAGGAAGGCGACTTTTTCCAGGCCGGTGGAGCGGACAGCACCAAGTACATCACGGACGATCTTATATTCGACGCGAGCGTCCGCTCGGAAATAAACAACTTTAGGCGAGCGATTTCTGATCTGCTCCTGGATTAGTGCAGGTATTTGGGAAAGGTCGGCTCTGTCGTCCCCCACCCAAACGCGTCCATCGCGTTCGATGACAACCATTATGGCGTCTTCACGGTTTGCGCCGGGCATCGAAACGGGATGACTTACGTATGGAAGATCCGCGTATTTTCCATGGCGATCAATTACCACAGCGTAGGGCGACATAATAATGTAGAGCACCACCACGAGGACGCTGAGAAATCCAGCAATGTCGATACTGGAGATCAGCTGGTTCGAGCGGCGCCTTTGCATCAGTGTCTGCATGGTTTCCTCGATTGGCGCTAACTTACACCTTTCTAATGACACCGGCACTATTTCTTCGGTAACTCGGTCGTACACTCCCTTCTGGTAACCCTTAGTAACCATACGATTCTGCGTGTCCGGTCGTACAATTGGCCTTGTCCGTAGGACCATCTTTCGGGTATGGCCCCCCAGCAGTGCCCGGATGGTGAATTCGTACTGAATGTCCAGGTTGCATTCAGGCGAGTCAACAACACTAGCGGAGTTCGCACCTCATGGCGTTTGGCTTCGGGTTCAACAAACAGAAGGTACTCAGCGCTGCGGAGAAGTTCGTCCAGCAGGGCAAGTTGCAGAACGCCATCACGGAATACGAAAAGATCATCAAGGCTGATTCCAAGGACCTCACGGTAATGAATACCGTAGGCGACCTGTATTCGCGTCTGGGCGAGAGTGATCGCGCCATCGAATGCTTTAAGAATGTTGGGGATGCTTACGCACAGCAGGGATTCACAGTAAAAGCGATTGCGATGTACAAGAAGCTTTCCAAGCTGCGTCCAACGCTGGAAGGCTCATTGCGGCTTGCTGAACTCTATACGCAGACAGGGATTGTTC
>CAWBXL010000145.1:0-6462 GCA_963792305.1 uncultured Acidobacteriaceae bacterium
ACAAAGAATCGGACAATCAAAACCTACAAAAGTCCGGCTTCTCTATGCGCGAAAAGTAAGTCTCTTTTCTCTTTTGGTGGCCCTGCCGGGAATTGTCGTCAGCAGTATTTTCATCTGGCAGGAATCCTGGAGCATTCAATCTAAGCTAGGTCTTTGGTTCCTCATGTTTATTGCCTGGGGGCTGCTGGCCATGACGTTGCAGGAGAATGCCACCCGCCCTTTGCAAACTCTGGCCAACGTTGTGGCTGCATTGCGCGAGGAGGATTATTCATTTCGCGCGCGCAATGCCGTTGCCGAAGATGCTTTAGGGGAACTCTCCCTGGAAGTCAACGCGCTCGCGGACATGCTTGCTGACCAGCGCACGCGCGCAATTGAAGCCACGGCTTTGCTGCGAAAAGTAATGGAAGAGATTGATGTTCCAATTTTTGCTTTTGACCCTCACCATATATTGCAGCTGGTCAACTCTGCCGGAGAAAAATTATTGCAGGCACCCTCGGTGCGTCTGATGGGGCGCACCGCCGATGAAATTGGATTGCAAACCTTTCTCGCTGCCGCTAATGAAAGCCTCGTGCCGCTGGCATCCAGCGGCTCTTCAACCCGCTGGCTGGTGCGGCGCAGCTTGTTTCGCCAGAGCGGAGTTCCGCATACCCTGCTGGTTCTCTCGGACGTAAGCCGTGCCTTGCGTGAAGAGGAACGAAGTGCCTGGCAGCGCCTGGTCCGCGTGCTGGGACATGAACTCAATAATTCGTTGGCGCCGATTAAATCCATCGCCGGAAGCCTTTACACCAGAATTTCCCGAGCAACCTTGAGTGCGGAAGAAAAACAGGACTTCGGGCGTGGTTTGGAAATCATCGAAACGCGAGCGGATTCGCTCAACCGCTTCCTTCAGGCATATCGCCAATTAGCACAGATGCCATCCCCGGTATTGCGGCAATGCCAATTGTCCGCCCTTGTTACAAGAGTCGCAGCATTGAAACGCGCTTTGAGATTACGGTTGTTGCCGGACCGGATGTAGTTCTCATGGCCGATTCCGACCAGCTCGAACAGATGCTCATTAATATTTTTCGTAATGCCGCAGAAGCCGCGCTGGACCAGGCCCAGGGGAATGGAAAAGGGCCGTCCCGGCCCGAAGTTATAGTGAGCTGGCAAAATGTGGATCAAGAAGTGGTCCTGACCATAGAGGACAATGGCCCCGGACTGCTGAATCCGGCAAACGTGTTCGTTCCCTTCTACACCACTAAACCTTCAGGGAGCGGGATTGGCTTGGTGCTCTCGCGCGAAATTGTTGAGGCCCATGGAGGCTCGATCGAGCTTTCCAACCGTGCACAGCAACGTGGGTGCGAGGTGAAGATTGTGTTGCCTGTGACCGAGGATGATTTCCTGTTATCCGAAATTTGAGTAACACCCGGTTGCACAGGGTAGGACGGGCTACAACAATTACCCCAGTTTTTGCTTTCAACAATGTAGGGCATCGCAAACATTTTTCAATATTTCCCAAAATAGCATTCCGGTTTTCGTAAAAGAAAATTTCTTGTCGAAAATCGTTTCTCTAAAATGATACTTCTGCTCCCGTTTGTTCCCAGTCGAGCAAACGGAGTTGTCTGATGTTGGTTTACCAGCCTCACCTCGTACTCAGGTCGTTGTGCCACATGAGATCGGGTTTCGCCTCCTATCAGGCTTTCACTGGCTTATTCCACAACTCTAGTTCCAAAGACTCATTTCTCGTTCAGGAGTTCCTCCCATGAAAAGGGTTTTATCTATCGCGTTTAATTCACTTTGCTTTCTCGCTCGATGTTAGATCGACACTGCTGATTTTCGTAAGTCGCAGCCACTGGTGGCTGCAAGATGCAAACTTTGGGCCCCTAGCCATAGCACTACCTTCTGGCCGTATCTGAATTCTTTTTTCGAGGAGACACCTCATGCATTTTCCCAGCTACTCACAAATAGGTAATCGGCATAAAGCTATTTGCCTGGCAATCACAATTATTTTCACGTTGCTTGTGCCATGCGCATTTGCACAGGGAGCAGGCTACTGGCATACCAGTGGAAGCCAGATACAAGACTCCAACAATCAGCGCGTGCGCATTGCGGCCATCAACTGGTATGGATTCGAAACTACCGACCAGATCGTCCACGGGCTATGGGCGCAGGATTACCACACCATCCTGAATCAAATTAAGAGTAATGGCTATAACACTATCCGCCTGCCCTATTCGAACCAAATGGTGGAGAACCCGATCGTTCCTACCAACTTCACACAAAACGTCAATGGCCAATCTGTTAACACTGATCTAGTTGGACTGAATGCACTACAAGTCATGGACAAAATCGTGCAAGGTGCCGCCGCAATTAATCTGCGGATCATTCTTGACAATCACCGCTCGAATGCGGGAAATAGCGCGGCTGAGAACGGACTGTGGTACATCAACGGCTCATTTCCAGAATCTGCGTGGATCAACGACTGGACTACGCTGACAACCCGCTACTCGAGTCTTCGTACCGCGGATGGGAATCCAGTTGTTATTGGAATGGATCTCCGCAATGAGCCGCATCTCAATGCGCAAGGCGGAGCTACCGGAGCTTGCTGGACCGGAGATACGTCCACCGGCGCCAATGGTTGCCCAACCAGCAATTCAGCGCAGAACTGGCCCGCTGCCGCTACCCGCGCGGGCAACGCCATTCAAGCCATCAATCCCAGCCTGCTCATCATTGTGGAAGGCGCAGAGTGTTACAACGGGGATTGCGATTGGTGGGGCGGAAACCTGGAAGGCGTAGCGTCGAATCCTGTGACGCTGAACGTTGCTAATCGCCTGGTGTACTCGCCGCACGATTACGGCCCGGTACTTTTCCAGCAGAGTTGGTTTAACAGCAGCACGACCTTCGCTAGTCTGTCCGCAAATTGGAACAAATTTTGGGGATATATCAGCGCGAACGGGACTGCTCCGATTTGGGTAGGCGAATTTGGCACTGGCAATGGCGCGACTGATATTCAAAATTCCGCTGCCGGATCCGAAGGGCAGTGGTTCTCGAGCCTGGTCATGTTTTTTCAAAATAATCCTAATTTAAGTTGGGCTTACTGGGCGCTGAATGGTGAAGACAGTTTTGCCCTACTGACGGGACAGTACAACGCCGTAGCCAATGCAACTAAGCAAAGTCTGTTGGCGACAATTCAATTCCCATTGGGCGGTGGCGGCACTTGCGCTACGGCCCCCGGCGCACCCGCGGGAGTGGCTGCAACTGCGATTTCATCCAGCCAAATTAATTTGAGCTGGAACGCGGTCACACCGCCAACCAACTGCACGGTAACCTACAACGTTTTCCGCAGTACAACCAGTGGATTCACCCCTGGGACCAGCAATCAGGTGGCGACTGGACTGACGACGCCATCGTTCTCGAATACCGGGCTGACAGCTTCGACCGCCTATTTCTTCCGCGTACAAGCGGTGGATGCGGCTGGATCTTCAGCGTTCTCTGCACAAGCGACTGCCACTACGCAAGCAGCGGCCAACTGTACCTCTGTCCCATCGGCACCGTCTGGCGTGACAGGCACAGCAACCTCTTCGACTCAAATCAATTTGAGTTGGACTGCCGTTACTCCACCGGCGAATTGCTCGGTAACTTACAGCGTGTTCCGTAGCACGACCAGCGGATTCACCCCGGGCACAGGCAATCAAGTGGCAACGGGACTGACTTCGCCGTCATTCTCGAATACCGGTTTGACTGCATCCACCACATACTTCTTCCGTGTACAAGCCGTGGATGCCGCTGGGGCATCGTCGTCATCCGCACAGGCCAGCGCGACAACCCAGGCGGGAGGAGGAGGGACCGGTGGCCTGACCGTGACCCCGGTAGTGGCTTCAAGCAGCGGTTTCTTCAATGAAGAAGACGTGAAGTTCGCCAATACAAGCGCACTGACAGCGATGACAGTAACAATCGTGGTGCAGCGCACAACCGGCATCAACTTCAGCGGTCAATACAACACGGTTGGAGGACAGATCACGCAGGCCCACACTACTGCAACTTCCACCGTGACCTACACCTTCACGTTGAACGCAGGACAATCGCTCAGCACAGGAACCAACTGGACCTTCGCGGCCCAGAGCAGCGGCACGGGAACGGCGCATCCGACCACAGGAGATACGTGGACAGTGACCTACACCACCGGTGGTCAAAACTTCACGCAGAACGGCCACTTCTAAAACTTGCTGTGCAACAAAATCAGCGCCGTGGATTCCAGCCATGGTCAGGCCCAGATTTTCAATTCACGAAGGAGAACAGTATGCATCGTCCGTTGCGTCACCCTGTAAGTGACCGGCTACCGTTGTGCTGCCTGGTCGCAGCACTCTTGTTGTTTCTTGCAGTTTCTCCCAGCTTATTTGCTCAGACCCATGTTGCTAATCCATTTACCGGCGCTACCTGGTACGCGAACCCCGACTATGCCAACGAGATCAATCAAGGCATCGCTCAGGAAACTGATCCCACCATCATTCAAAAAATGCAAACGGTAAAAACTTATGGAACAGCCGTTTGGATGGATCGTATCTCCGCAATTAATGGGGGCAGCGGCCGCCTGGGCCTGCAAGCCCATCTAAACGCGGCGTTGCAGCAGCAACAGGGGAGTACTCCGATCATTGTGAAGGTAGTGATCTACGATCTTCCCGATCGCGATTGCGCAGCCCGTGCTTCGAATGGCGAAATCAGTATTGCTGCTAATCCGCCGACACAACCTCTCAGCGGACTCGACACGTATAAGCAGCAATATATTGATCCGATTGTCGGCATACTTTCCAATCCGGCTTACGCCAACATTCACATTGTGACCATCATCGAGCCCGATTCTCTGCCCAACTTGGTCACCAACGCCGGCGCCAGCGCGACTATACAAGCTTGCGTTGATGCCAAGAATAGCGGCGTGTACGTGCAGGGCGTTCAATACGCGATCACCCAGCTGCACGCGATTCCGAATGTTTATACCTACCTGGATATTGGTCACTCTGGCTGGCTGGGCTGGCCGAACAATTTCAATCCGGCGATCACTCTGTATCACGATCTGGTGAATGCGACCCCGGCTGGGTTGAATACGGTTGACGGCTTCGTCACCGACACCGCGAACACCCTCCCAACCAAAGAGCCGTTCATGAACGCCAGCCAGACGATCGGCGGACAACAACTCATCTCGGCACACTTCTACGAATTCAACCCATACATTGACGAAGCGGATTACGCGCAAGCGCTTTATACAGCTTTTGTAGCGGCCGGATTCCCGTCGCGAATCGGAATGCTAATTGATACTTCGCGCAATGGTTGGGGCGGATCGGCGCGCCCGACTGGCCCAAGCACCAGTACGGTTGTGGACACTTTTGTGAATGCCAGCAAGATTGATCGCCGGGCACATCGCGGATTGTGGTGTAACCCGGTGGGAGCTGGAATTGGCGCACCTCCGCAAGCCAATCCAGCGGGATTCTTTACACAACTGCAAGCGTTTGTTTGGATCAAGCCCCCAGGAGAATCGGACGGCACGTATCCTGGCAGCGCCAATCAGGATGGAGCACTTCACGCTGATCCCAACTGTGATCCAGCGCAGACAAATCCACTAGCAGAAAACACTCCAACGGGAGCGTATCCAAATTCACCGCCAGCAGGAGCCTTTTTCACAGTGCAGTTTCACGATCTGGTGAACAATGCATTCCCCGCCATTCCCACCAGCACGAATCCTGATTTCGGTTTGTCAGGGACCAGTGCGAGTGCAATGCAGGGAGCAACCGCTACCAGCACAATCACAGTTAACCCGGTAAATAATTTCACCGGAAGTGTCGCGCTATCTGCGAGCAATCTGCCAACCGGCGTGACTGCCAGCTTTGCCACGACTTCTGTGACCGGCGGCAACGGCGCAAGTACGCTGACATTCACAATTGCGGGCAACGCGGCGGTTGGGACTTTCGCTGTGACTGTGACCGGAACCAGTGGACCTTTGACGCACACTGCTTCGGTGAGTCTCACTATCGCTGGAAGGCCTGATTTCACACTGACGGCCGCGCCGACGACCGTGAACGTCGCGCTTGGCGGATCGGCAACCAGCACTATCACGGTCGGCGCGTTGTTTGGCTTCGCTGCCAACGTCAATATGTCGATCACGACGCCTCCGGCTGGTGTCACGGCTGGCTTCAATCCTTCGGCTACGAATGGCGCGGGAACCAGCACTCTGACGTTCAACGCGCAACCAACAGCGACGCAGGGAACAGTAACTCTGACCGTCACTGGAACCAGCGGAACCCTGACTCATACGGCAACCATCACTTTGACGGTTGGAACCGCTGGAACGCCTGACTTCACTCTCGCGGCAAGCCCGACCAGCTTGACGGTGAATCGTGGAACGAGCGGAACCAGTACGCTTACTCTCACGCGCACGAACGGATTTGCCGGTGCAGTTTCGTTCACGGCCAGTGGCTTGCCCACCGGTGT
>CAWBXL010000146.1:0-23061 GCA_963792305.1 uncultured Acidobacteriaceae bacterium
CACCAGGTCCTGCTAATATTGCTAGTCGCGAATATTTGGCGAGTACGTGACCGACTGCTTGATGTTCCGTTTTTTGTTTGCCAGCTACATCTAAATGCAGCGGTACAAATAAAGCTTTAACCTGATCCGGCGTGAGCCTACGTCGCTGTCAGCTGGCAGTCCGTCGAATTGTATGAAACCGCATTCATTGGCCAGGTATCGACGATAGGCGACTAAAGCATCTGAAACAGTTGATTCAGGGTGAGTAATAAAATCCGATGTAATGTTAAGACAAGTGAGTTCGCTGAGATCACCTTTGTTGATACTGTCTGCATCTATTACTTCTTTGGCTAGTTTACTTGCAAGAGGGGTTCCATCCGAGTGGATCAGTGCAAAGTGAGTTCGATCCTTGCCGCTAGTATAATAAACACACCAAATCCATCCACGGTCATGTGCGAGCAGTTCGACGTGATCAAGCTTGACAGTATCTAGTGTTCCGCATAATCGTCCGGCGATTTCTGTTGCTCGTTCTTTTGTGACAATTATGTTGCCTAATACCAATTCCCTAATAACTTGATCCCCTGCCAACATAACGACTTTGGTGCGACGCCTTTGCTGTTCCTGCTCTTTAGCAGTTTCTCTAAAACCTGAGAGAGAAATGAAGTAGCCGATACATGAAGGGATTTTATTAAACTCGGCGTCGAGAATTCCTACGAACTTGTTTAAATCGTCTCCGCCGATTGGATCAGCAGTGGCTTTGCACTCAGCAATGACACGTCGTGTCTCAAGTCGGTGTTCAGCGGTTAATTCCAGTTCTCGTCCGGACTTGTGCACATTGACGCGAGGTTGAGAGTATCCCAGACCAACGAATAGATCGGCCATAAGCCGCGCGAATAAGTCCCCACGACGGTTATTTTCGACTTCGAGAATCCGGATAGTCATATGTTTGTTCATCTTCCTAGTTTGGATGGTAAGCATACAATGCTTACCTAATGATCGCCACCCTGTAACAACATCGCGTAACTAAGAATTCGGAAGAATTCGGGGACGAATTCGCGGACAGACGAGTTCGGGACAGACGGAACGTTACCAGTCTCTTGACATTCCTCTCCGCTGGCGGGGTGGCCCCCCTCTCGCAAGGGAATGGACGCCTAAATCTCGGGGTGCCCCATCTTTCGCGGTTTTCGAAGGTGGGCCCGGCCCGAAGAAACTGCATCCGATTCGAGACGAGGTGAAACCAACTCAAATCTCATTTCCCGGAAATCTAGCTGGAAATATCTCCCCATTGCTGACGCGGGTGTAAGATAAGCGCCATTTCAGGGCCCTCAAGAGGAGGTATCAATGGACGACGGCAATTCGGGACAGACGGAACGTTACCATTCTTGACATTCCTCCCCAGCTACATTAACGATGATCCTAATGAACATCGAAATCCGCGACGCGTCCCTGCAAGACCGTATCCGCAAGCAACTCGAAGCAACTGGCTCTGCGAGTGTAGAGGAGGTCTTGGCACGTCTGCTCGAGACTCAGGAAGAGCAGGACCGCTGGCTTCAGGAGAATCGCGGAACGATCAATGCCAAGATTCAACGCGGCCTTGCCGAACTCGACCGAGGTGAAGGCATCCCCGAAGATCGCCTCGACGCTTACCTACAGGAATTGAAAACCAAGTTGGTGAAAAACTAAAGCAGTGCCGAAGGCACGGAATGTGAAAGCCCGGCACGATAGTGCCGGGAAAAGTTGAAAGAGACATGAGTCCCGCAGGGACGGCACCTTGCTCTCTCCTCTCATTGCAAATGTTTTAGATTCGCATTGTGTCGTCCCTGACGGGACTCTATATTTTTGGTTTGGTTACCCGGCACTGCCGTGCCGGGCTTTCGCATTCCGTGCCTGCGGCACTGCTTTTGTTGTGCCTTTCGGTGCTGATTTCGTTTGGTGGGTTCGGCACTATCCCTTGCTCTACGCGAACGCTTCTTTTGGATCGAATGCCATTCCGGATTTCCGCACCAAAGTTTCGAATTCCCGTTCGTAGCTTCTCTTCCGATGGTGTTCTGCTTGATGTTCGATGTAATGTTTCACGGTGTCGCGATTGGAACTGCTTACACTGAATGCGCCGTATCCCTCTTGCCAAGCGAAATCTATGCTGTGATCGCGTAGCCAACGGGACGAGTTGGCCTTTAAGACCTGGATGGCTTTTGCTGCCTGAACGTTTGTTGGTAAAACGATGAGCAGATGGGAGTGGTTGGAAATTCCTCCCGCAGCAAGTACGGGGATTCCGTAGTTTCGTCCAATGCCGGCGAAATATTTGTCGAGGCGGGGAATTAGGGTATCCGGGATTAAGTTTTTTCGTTGTTTTGTGCTGAAGACGTAGTGGATGAGGATGTTCGGGTATTTGTGCGCCATAAGATCAAATATGCATAGCGGCGCGGAGATTGTCTGTGTCGGATATCACAAATGCGGAGGTGTCGTCCCTAATCGGGACTCGGTCGGTTTGTCTTGATACCCGGCACTACCGTGCCGGGCTTTCACATTTCGTGCCTTCGGCACTGCTCTGCATACGATGATTGCTGTTGGTTATACGCAACAACAAAAAAGCCCCGCTTGCGCGAGGCTTTTCGGTTCAAGCTAACAGCTAAGAGCTGATAGCTAGAAGCTGTTCTTAGTACATGCCTTCCATACCGCCGCCGCCGTGTCCGCCGCCGGCTGGAGCTCCCTTTTTCTCTTCCGGGATCTCCGCCACCAGCGCTTCGGTGGTCAGCATCAGCGACGCGATCGAGCCGGCATTCTGCAGCGCGGTGCGCACGACCTTGGTCGGATCGAGCACGCCCGCCTTGACCAGGTCTTCGTACTCGCCGGTCGAAGGCGTTGTAGCCGAAGTTGGTGTCCTTCGAGTCGTTGCACCTTGCCCAGGACGATTGCGCCTTCTTCGCCGGCGTTCTCGGCGATCTGACGCAGCGGTTCCTGCGATGGCGCGCTTCACGATGTTGACGCCGATCTGCTCATCGCCTTCGAGCTTCAGCTTGTCGAGAGCGCTGCGCAACGGCGCCAGAGCCACGCCGCCGCCGGGGACAATGCCTTCTTCGACGGCCGCGCGGGTGGCATGCATGGCATCTTCCACGCGGGCTTTCTTTTCCTTCATTTCGGTTTCGGTCGCGGCGCCGACTTTGATCACGGCCACGCCGCCGACCAGCTTCGCCAGCCGCTCCTGCAACTTCTCGCGGTCGTAGTCGCTGGTGGTCTTCTCGACCTGGCTGCGAATTTCTTTTACCCGGCCTTCGATTTCGCTAGTGCTTGCCTTTGCCTTCGACGATGGTGGTGTTGTCCTTGTCGATGGTGATTTTCTTGGCCTGGCCGAGGTCGGCAATCTGAACGTTCTCCAGCTTGATGCCGAGGTCTTCGGTGATGGCCTTGCCGCCGGTGAGGATGGCGATGTCCTGCAGCATGGCTTTGCGGCGATCGCCGAAGCCCGGCGCCTTTACGGCCGCGACCTGCAGCGTGCCACGCAGCTTGTTGACGACCAGGGTGGCCAGCGCTTCGCCTTCGACGTCTTCAGCGATGATGACGAGCGGCTTGCCGCTCTTCGCGATCTGCTCCAGCAACGGGAGCAGGTCCTTCATCGAGCTGATCTTCTTTTCGTGGATCAGGATGTAGGCGTTCTCGAGAGCAGCTTCCATCCGCTCCGGATCGGTAACGAAGTACGGAGACAGGTAGCCGCGGTCGAACTGCATGCCTTCGACCACTTCGAGCTGGGTCTCCAGGGTCTTGGACTCTTCAACGGTGATGACGCCATCTTTGCCGACCTTCTTCATGGCTTCGGCAATGATGTTGCCGATGGTCTCGTCATTGTTGGCGGAAATGGTGCCGACCTGAGCGATCATGTCGCCGGTGACTGGCTTGGAGAATTTGTCGAGTTCGCCTTTGCCGCGCTTGCCGGTTTTCTTGTCGATGTCGCCGCAAATCACGGAGACGGCCTTCTCGATGCCGCGCTTCAGGGCCATCGGATTGGCGCCGGCAGCAACCGTCTTTACGCCTTCGCGGTAGATGGCCTGGGCCAGAACGGTCGCGGTGGTGGTGCCGTCGCCGGCTACGTCGGAAGTCTTGGAAGCGACTTCACGCACCATCTGCGCGCCCATGTTTTCCAGCGCATCTTTCAGTTCGATTTCTTTTGCTACGGTCACGCCGTCTTTGGTGATGGTCGGCGATCCGAATTTCTTTTCGATCACAACATTGCGGCCTTTGGGGCCGAGAGTGACTTTCACAGCGTCGGCCAGAATGTTGACGCCGCGGAGAATCGCTTGCCGCGATTCTTCTCCGTGAACAATTTGTTTTGCCATAATCTTATCTCCTCGTTAGATTTTGCAGGATTTGCCTGCTGAAGTTGCTAGAGGTTTTCAGCCATCGCTTTCAGCTCTCAGCTACTAGCTTTTAGCTAAAACTTAAACCGGGCTGGGATTTTCAGACTCAGTCTTAGTCCCGGCTCTCAGCTACTTGCGTGCTCCGGCAGTTTCTCTCTTGGCTGCGCCGGTCAGCACGCCTAGAACTTCTTCTTCACGCATGATGATGAAATCTTCGCCATCAATCTTGATTTCGGTGCCGGAATACTTGCCGAACAGAATGCGGTCGCCTTCTTTCACATCGAGGGGACGAACCTTGCCTTCTTCGTTGATCTTGCCTTTGCCGGCGGAGATGACTTCGCCCTCCTGCGGCTTGTCTTTGGCGCTGTCCGGGATAATGATTCCGCCACGGGTGGTGCCTGCTTCTTCTACGCGACGAACCAGGATGCGGTCGTGCAGGGGGGTAAATTTCGTAGCCATACTTGCGACTCCTTTAACGTGTTAAGTAGGTGATTGTTACTGGGAAATTGCCTTGTTAGCACTTGGTGCTAATGAGTGCTAATTGTAGAAAGCGCTGAAGAGGAAGTCAAGCGGATAAAAGATTGAGATGTATTAAACTTAATATATTCAATGGTTTACAAGCATATACGGCTCGCGCAGATCATCCGCAAAACAGATTTCCAACATCTGGCACATAACTCTACGTGACACGCAGCCGGGTTCTGCTTAAAATTGGCGACATGAAGAAGTACGCTCTCGCCGCATGCTTTCTCATCTTGCTGGGAACTGCTTTTGCGCAACAATATGACGACAACCTGGCCAAATTGAATTTCGTGGTGGTAAAGGATTACAACGGCAAGCCGGTTCGCAATGCCAGCGTGGTGCTGCATCCGGTTGGCAAGAAGGGCAAGCAGGAAAGAGGTGGTATCGAGTTGAAGTGCGACGCCAGCGGCAAAGCCAACTATGACGGCGTGCCATATGGCAAGTTGCGGGTGCAGGTTTTGATGACTGGATTTCAGACCTTCGGCGATGATTACGTCGTGGATAAGCCGGAGATGGAGATCGTGATCAAGTTAAAGCGGCCAACGGAGCAGTACTCGATTTATACCGACAAGAACAATGACGTGAAGGGCGAACCTTCCACCACGGAAACCAAGAAAGACGAAACCAAGCCTACAAAGGACAAGCCTCAGTAAACCTCAAGTCATGGATTATCTGCTCAAGACCGAAGCTTCCACCTATTCGTTTGCTGATTTGCAGCGCGACAAGACCACGATTTGGGATGGCGTTTCCAATCCAGTTGCGCTGAAGTATCTGCGCGGTATGAAGCCGGGCGAACGGTTGATTATTTATGAGACCGGAGACCGCAAGAGCGCGGTTGGTTCGGCGGCAGTGGTTTCGATTGACACGGCTGATCCCAAGAATCCGAGAGTGACAATCAAAGTCGGCAAGGCGTTGGCAAAAGCCGTTACACTGGCTGAGATCAAGGCTAATAAGCTATTTGCGGATTCGCCGCTGGTGCGGCAGGGAAGACTCAGCGTTGTGCCGCTGACGGAAAAACAATTCGAATTTTTGACCAAAGCCTAACTGATTATGGGTTGTAAACCACACTACCGAAGCCGGCACGCCGCGCTGCCTCTTGCATAGCTTCCAGATGTTTTACTTCCAGGTTCAACTGCTCCTGCATGTGGTCGGCTGTCTGCTGTTTTTGCATCTGGACCTGGTTTAAAGGAACTCCGGTTTCCACATATCGGATGGAAGCGCGCATCTTATCAATCTGCGTCTGAAGACTTTTAATCCTGGTTTCCTGGGCTAGTATCGCTGCCTTGGCTTTTTCTGCATTGCGGTCAAACCTGGCTGCTTCCTGGTCTGCCTTCGATGCCCTGTAGGGATCGGTTTTGGTGCGGGGAATGGTGTGATTTGGTGCGGACGTGGTCAAATCATCATTGGTAATGACCTTCGGCGCAACCGCTGAATCCTTGGCCGTATCCTTCTGGCGCTCCTGGCGGGCTGCATCGGCTAGGGACTGTCCGTAGCCGGAAATTGCGCAAAAAACCACTGTAATAAGGACCGCAGACAGATGTTTCCGCATGGCCCCTCCTGATTTCCTCAATATGATCAGACGCCATCATGCTATCCGCGGCGAATAGAAGTTTGGAGGTTACGGCAGTGCTGAGGTGGAAACGGAAGAAGTACTACTGGCGGTCAGGATGGCTTCCAAATCCGTCAAACTGCGAAGGCCGGATAGGGCCACCGTGCGCAGTCACTCCCGTTAGGGACGAGGACCGCTGAGTCTCGGGTTTGAGTTTCAGCAGTTTTTGGCGGTCGTCGGCTCTGATCTACGGGTTCGAATCATTACTCCTCCAATAAGGATCGCGAGCCAATCAGCGACGTACCATGGCAACATCGCCCACATAATCGGCGTATTTCTTGTGGCTATCCATACAAACGCGGCAACAGCCATTATAAAAAGAACGAGAACTAACCCCATGGTAACAACCATCTCTCTTCCCTTTGCTATCCACGCTATTGCACAGCCAACAAGCATCGACAGGGCGACGTGCGACATCGCAATGCCTTTGGTCGCAAGGAATACATAAAGATTGAAATGATGTTCGAAAAGTTGATATCGGTCAACAATTGCGAATATCGCTTTTTCTGGCAATGGATAGATGAAGTGGGCAACCAAGAAGCCACCCAGGACAGCAGCAGATGTCGACCATGGCGCGAAACGGAATGCGCTGCAGAAAAGATGTGCGACGCTCTTTCGAGTCTGTCGCCAATACCAACGTTGCGCAAAAACAAGGCCCGATTTCGACGCGAGTTGGAAAAATTCCTCGCATAGGTCTCCAAGAAGTGTTTGTTTTTCGTCGTAGCCGAACAGACTGATGAGCCAAACGGCAAGGCGTGGCGGCCGAACTGAATATCGCCGGGAAGTCATGAGTAGCTCCGGATAAGATCAAGGCCGTCGCTCATGCGATAGAGTGCATGGTGCGTGCGGTTCACGGCAGCGACTCCCTGCGCCGTGACCTCGAAAAAACGTTTTGAACGTCCGCCGCGCTCGGGAGTTGGCTCACCAAAATGAGACTTCACGTATCCTTTGGCCTGGAGACGATCAAGCGTCGCATAGACCGCACCGATTGACACCTCGCGTTTAATACGTGATTCGATCTCCCGCCGCACGGTAACTCCGTAAGCTTGATCCTGAAGCCGCAGAAGTGCCAGCACAACGATGTGTTCGAATTCTCCGAGGTAATCGCGATCCCGCATTATCTATACAATATAGAATAAATGTACCGCAGTCAAAATCCGTTTTAGTCTGAGTTGATGTTAGTGAGGGAAGAAGTGCTACTGGCGGTCAGGATGGCTTCCAAATCCGTCAAACTGCGAAGGCCGGATAGGGCCACCGTGCGCAGTCACTCCCGTTAAGGACGAGGACCGCCAGTATTCTTCGGAACTGGACGGGGTGTGTGTCGTCCACTTCCACAAGTAGCGTACTGGCCTGCTCGTTTGCAGCAAATCAGGGGAAGCCTGTAAATCTGCTTCCCCTGACTCTTAGTGCTTACCCCAGATTTGGCAACGCTCCGACCGGTCGTGAATCAAATTTTTCCGACCATTTGATTCTGCCGGTCGCCTGCATTACGGCGAACAGAGTGATGATCGAGATGATCGTAATTGCCAGCCCGGTGAAGCCTTTCCAGAAGAATGCATAGGAGAACAGCACCAGGTAGACGAGTTGGGCAGTGCCTGCCTCGAAAGCCGCAAAACGAATGCCAACCACCAGTCTCAGATAGCTGACTACCAGCGCGACTGAGACTACGGATGCGATCACCATGGCCGCGTGAATTGAAATGTGATCCACCAGATAAGCCAGCAGCAAGTGGAATGCAAAGAATGCTGTAGCCAGGAAAAAGTAATTCATGGGATGAAGATCAATGTTGCGCATGGTGGTGATGATGAACATCAGGAAAAAGAAGAAAAACAGGGAGACAGGGGCGAAGAAACTGATCTCTCCGGCCAGCGGTCCGGGTTGAAGCTTGTCCGGCATGGTCATGCCGATCTGAAAACCGGAAACCAGATCTGAGTAACGCCAAGTGAGTTCCCAGCCGCCATCGGTCAGTTGTTTGGAGGTCGGAGAAAGTGTGTCGTCAGCAAAATCTATATCTTTAAAGTTTGTGCGCATGACGAGTGCGAAGTCATGCACCTGGGCAATGCCATCAGCCAGTTTGTAACGCCAAGTGTTAAGGCCCTGCGAGTGATAGGCGACATGCATGACTGCGCTTTCTTTCGGGTTCAATTTAATTTCTGCACAAGCGGTGTGCTCGTTAATCGTGAGGGGAAGCTTTTGTCCGTTGACGGAAATGATTAGGCCGTCATAGACCGCGCGTTGCGCGGGAAACGGCATTTGAAATACAAACGAAGCCGGTTCTTCAGCGGGGTTGTTAAAACTATAGTTTCCAGCGAAATCCACTGCGTATGTTCTGTACCACAACAGGCCTTTCTGGCGGTGATCGAGGTGAAGGTCAACATTTACGCGGGTGCTGTTCAGCGATAGCGGAATCTCCCGCTCCACTTTATCTGTGCGAGTGAGTGTCTTGCCGTGGTCTTGATAGGTCAAGGTTGAGAGTTCGGTCTTTGTGTAAGTGGCGGTGGGTGGTGTTTGCTCCTGGGCTGTTCCCCAAGTGGAGAGAACATGATCCGATAGCTGGTTGCTGCTGTCGGTGGTGCGTGAGGAAATGGTCCCCCCGAGAATCATCCAGGCAATACTGGTACAGATGAAGATGAAAATGATCGCTGCAATTCGACGAAACAATGGGATGCCTCCTGTCAGAATGTTTTGTCCACCGATTGCATATGCAGGAAGGGGGCCGCTGATTATCGGTTCGAGATAAAGGATTTGCGCCAAAACGGATGATTTTGATGTGTCAGATGCGACACGTGTGTGTTGGAAAAGACACGAATTGAATTTAATCGCAAGAATCGGAGTTCTCAGGGTCAAGAGGATTGCTAAATTAGGCTCTGAGGGCACCATGAGGACTTCAGCGGCAAGTCAAACAATCGCGTTTCGGCAATTGGATTGGGACCGCATTTTGCAGGAACTTGATGCAAGAGGTAACGCTGTGTTGGAGCACATCGTCGGTCGAGATGAATGTCAGCAATTATCAGAGCTTTATTCCCAGGACGGCGTGTTTCGCAGTCATGTAGTGATGGCCCGGCATGGTTTTGGGCGAGGGGAATATAAATACTTCAACTATCCATTGCCGGATCTGGTAACAGAACTACGAACAGCTCTATATCCGCAATTAGCGCCGATCGCGAACCGCTGGAATACCGCCATGGGTATGGATGTGCGTTATCCGGAAAGGCTCGCAGATTTTATCCAACGCTGCCATGATGCGGGACAGTGTCGGCCTACCCCTTTGCTGCTTCAATATCAAGAAGGGGACTATAACTGTTTGCATCAAGACTTGTATGGGGAGCACGTATTTCCCATACAGGTGGCCATTTTGTTGTCCGAACCGGGGCGCGATTTTACCGGCGGAGAATTTGTGCTGACTGAGCAGCGGCCACGCATGCAGTCACGGCCGGAGGTAGTTCCGCTACGTCAGGGCGATGGTGTGGCTTTTGCGGTGCATCATCGTCCGGTACAGGGGAAGCGCGGAGCTTACCGCGTGAACCTGCGGCATGGGGTCAGCCGCTTGCGCTCGGGGCATCGGCATACTTTGGGTATCATTTTTCATGATGCCAAGTGAGGATTGTGTGTGACGTTGAATCTGTTTGAAAAGATTGAAGCAAAAAAAGAGGCCATTGCTCCGGGTGCGTTTATTTTGCGTGGCTTTGCCCTAGCGGACGAAGCGGCACTGATGGATGCATTGCGTGAGGTGACGGCAAAATCTCCGTTTCGGCATATGGTAACTCCCGGCGGATTTCGTATGTCGGTGGCAATGACCAACTGCGGTGCACTGGGTTGGATCACTGATCGCACTGGCTACCGCTATGACGCAGTTGATCCAGAGAATGGGCGAAAATGGCCGGCGATGCCAGCGGCATTTTTGCGGCTCGCGAAAGCTGCCTCTATTGAAGCTGGGTTTGAGGGGTTCGTCCCAGATGCCTGTTTAATCAATCGTTACGAACTGGGCGCCCGGCTTTCTCTGCATCAGGACAAGGACGAAGCGGACTATAGCGCGCCGATTGTTTCCGTATCCCTGGGAGTTTCAGCCACCTTTCTTTTTGGCGGTTTGAAGAGAACCGATAAGACTGAGCGTGTGCCGGTGGTCCACGGAGACGTAGTGGTTTGGGGAGGGCCGGCGAGGCTGCGATATCATGGGGTTCTGGCGCTAAAAAAGAACCAGCATCCTTTATTAGGTGGGTACCGCATCAATCTAACTTTCCGCAAAGCAGGGTAGGATGGTGCTACGGGGGTACATGCTTAATTGCCACTGACCAAGATGTGGCCCGGGCGTTTTCTGATCTCGTTTTTCTTCCTTTCCTCTATTATTGCGTGCTTTGCCCAAAATAAACCTGCTCGCATCCCAAAGGTTTTGTACTCCTGCGACACAGCCGGCGTGCTGGGTTGCTTTCCCTTAATACGGAGTGGGGACAAGAACTATGTGCTGGGAAATGCCGCAAAAGCGAGCTTGTCCGGAGAGGAAGCGACGATCGCAGTAGAGCAACACGACGCAGTAGAAATTGTTATCAGCTATAAAGACATGGACAAATCAGCCGTTTTCTCCGGACGGCTGACGGGAAATCGTGTGCAAGGCGCGGTTGTCAGCAGCACCTCGGCAGGTGGACAAATTGTGAAACTAGATGGCAAGTGGATCGCTCTGGCGGTGGCCGAAGCTGCCGACTTCAGTCAGATTTCTTCCCGTGTGCCGGCAGTGATGAATGTGTGCCAGAGCAACGATGATGACCGCAACGCAGCCAAAGAAGATTGTTTTACCTGGTCATGGGACGCGAAAAGCGCGGTATTCGCCGGGGACCTGATGACGATAGAAAAATTCGATGAGCATGTGGTCAGCATTATGGGGATGAGCCAGCATGGAACGGGAGTATTGGCGGCGTATTCGGGGAAACTTGATGGCAACCGGATTTATGGGACTGTGGATTATTTTTCCGGAGATGGGCATAACTGGACGGGGAAATGGACGGCGTCGTTCGAGCCAGCGATTGCACCGGTCCACAAGTGAACGGCGTTTAGCTGAGAAGTATTTTCGCGAAGGTTTCGTGGTCTACATTTCCTCCGCTGGCAACTACACCAACTCGTTTTCCCTGCAATGATGACTTCTCTTTCAGTGCAGCTGCCAGAGCTGCGGCCCCTGCGCCTTCGACTACATTATGAGTGTCGGTGAAATAGATTTTCATGGCCTGGCGAACTTCGTCGTCGCTGACGCGGACCATGTGGTCTACGTTGTTCAGCATGATCTCCAGAGGGTCATCATCGGGAGTGCGGCAGGCCATGCCGTCGGCGATCTGCGTTGTTACCGGAGCTTCGATCTTGCGTCCGGCTTCGAAGGACAGAGCATAGGCTTGTGCTCCTTCAGAAACCACGCCTACGATTTTCGTTTTCAAGTTCATCCCGTTACGCACGGCGACGGCGGAGCTGATGCCTGAACCTTGTCCTACGGGGACGTACACGATGTCCAAATGTGAAACGGCAGAGAAGAATTCGAGCCAGTAGGTGGCTACTCCCTTGACGATGTTGTAGTGCGAAGCGGGAACGATGTGCAGGCCTTGTTGGTCGGCCAGCTTTATGGAGTACTCGCGCGCTTCCTGAAAGTCGTCGCCATATTCGATCAGGGTTGCGCCCTGGGCTTGCATCGCCGCATTTTTCGCTTTGCTGTTGCCGTGAGGTACGACGATAGTGCACGGAACCTTGAATCTTTGCGCGGCGAGAGCGACTGACTGGCCGTGATTGCCGCGAGTGGCGGCGATCAGTCCTTTAATCTGCTTTCCATTTTTAAATAGCTCTGCGGCGTACACAATTGCGGTACGGGCCTTGAAAGCGCCGATTGGAGTGTGGTTTTCGTGTTTTACCCATACTTCGGTTTCCAGACGGTTGCACAGCAGTGGCCAGGAAAACTGCGGAGTTGGCGGCATGACGGAATAAACTAGTTCTTGCGCCTGCCTGATTTCGTCGAGCGATGGTAAAGCCGCGACCATGCGTACATCCTAAATGAGATTGAGCTGTGGAAGGTTTGGCTAGGAGGCTGATCCCAGTTGCTGACGCAATTCTCTGCGCAGCAGTTTTCCGGATGCAGTTTTGGGGATAGCTTCGACAAAGCGGACTTCGCGCGGCTGCTTGTAACTGGTGAGGCGCTCGGACACGAAGCAGCACAATTCATCTTTTATTTTTTGCGACGTGGCAAAACCATCACGCAAGGTGACAAAAGCGACTGGTATTTCACCAGCATTTGGATCGGGGCACCCGACGACTGCGCATTCACGTACGGCCGGATGTTCGAGCAACACTGCTTCTATTTCCGCGGGCGCTATGGGAAAGCCTTTGTACTTGATCATTTCCTTGAGGCGGTCGCGGACGTAGAAGAAGTTGTCGTTATCACATGTAACCAGATCGCCGGACCAGTACCATCCATCGCGCAGGGCAGTGGCTGTTGCTTGCGCGTCTTTCCAGTATCCGAGCATGAATTGTGGGCCACGCATGACTAATTCGCCGGGTTCATCTACGGCTGCGTCGTTTCCATTGGCATCAACGATCCGGCACTCTGTTTGAAACACTGGTTGACCGATGGAGGCAGGACGATAGAGTGCGGGATTCAGATATCCGAGGTGGGTGAGTGGGGAAGCTTCAGTCATGCCGTAACCCTGGCAGACTTGAATGTTAGTAAGCGCGGTAAATCGGTGGGCTAGTTCGGGCGCCAAGGGAGCGGCCCCGGATTTTACCCAACGTACTTTGTGATCTTTGGGAAACTGTCCCGCTTCTGCTGCCTGGCATATGGCGTTGAGTGCCGGCGGGACTGTGGGCATCATGGTGACTTGTTCTTCGCGCAGCAGACGGAACAGATCACTGGGCTGGAAGCGTGGCATCAATATTAAAGTTGCTCCCAGTGCGAGTATGGGATTCAACATTACGTTCAAGCCGTAGATGTGGTAAAGCGGGAGGAAGCATAGGATTACGTCATCTGCACAAAGATTGGTAGCGTTTGGGGCGATGCCTTGGAAAACATTCGCCACCAGATTGAAGTGGGAGAGCATGACGCCTTTGGGAAGTCCGGTGGTGCCGCTGGAGTAGGGAAGTGCGGCCAGGGACTGGTTAGAAGGTTGATCTGGTCGAGGGATTGCTGCCACGCGGGGTTTCAGCAAACTGGTAAAGTCTTCGGCACCACTTGCTGCTTGACGGATTGTGTACACGCGGCGGAGATTGGGCAGACCTCCGAGATTGATTCCATCCAGATTTGATCCATCGCTAACTAAGAATGCAGCGCCGGAATTTTCCAGCTGATAGCGCACTTCGCGTTCGCGATAACTGGGATTGAGGAGAGTGGGAATTGCCCCGGCTAAAGTGGAAGCATGATAGGCGGCGGCGAACTCCCATGAGTTGGCCAGATAGATGGCGATGACGTCGCCTGGTTTCATTCCGGCGCAGATGAATCCGCGGGCGAGTGATTCGACGATCTCTCCGTATTCGGCGTAGGAGATGCGGCGTCCACAGGAGGAATCAATGATGGCGGTTTTGTTTGGGAATCGGTGGCAGCTTTGCAGGACCAGTTCGTGAACAAATAGATTTGCAGGCTCGGCAAAGAGGCGAGTGCGTAACATGCGTGGGACATTGTAACGGATGAAGAATAGCGGCTAGCTGGCCAGCTTACGCAGGAACTCGTGTTCATCCATGCGGTACTTGAAAGCTTTGCGGCCGTTGATGAAGACTACGGGGACCTCGTCGGTGTAGAGGCGGCGGAGATGATCGTCGGAGTCGACGTCAACTTCCTGCCACTTGAACCCGGCGTGACGCTGAAGTTTCGTCAGGCTTTCTTTGACGATTTCGCACAAGTGGCATCCCTTGCGGGAGTAGACGACGACTTGTCCGGGGTGCTCCATTGAGGCGAATTGTATCCTTTGAAATGAGCACTTTCCAGTAAATAACTGTCAAAATCGAAACGATTTAGATCGGTTCCGTAATGAAATTGTTTAACTGTGCAACAGAAATTTAGGCCCAAGATACAATCAAAACCATGGCAAAACAGCTTCAGGGTAAGACCGTACTTATTACGGGCGGGGCCCGCCGTTTGGGACGAGCTATTGCTTTGAGGCTGGCTGAAGCGGGAGCGGATGTCGCCATTACTTTTTGCAATTCGGCGCGTGAGGCCCAGGCTACTGTGATTGATTTGAGCAGTTTTGGCGTGCGTGCGGTGGCGTTGCGATGCGATATCACGGATGAAAAGCAAGTGCGTGCGACCATAAAAGAAGTTGGCCGTGAGTTGGGCGGGTTGGACATATTAGTCAACAACGCCGCGAATTATGAAACTGTGGATTTCGAGAAGCTGACCGTCAAGCAGTGGGACGCGATTTTTGCTTCGAACACGCGCGGACCGTTTCTGGTGTCGCGGGAGGCGCTTAAGTTTTTACGGCAGCGGAAGGGCAAGATCATCCATATGGGTTCGCTGGGTGGAATGCAGGCGTGGACTACCCATGCGCACTATTGCTCGTCCAAGGCGGCGGTGCACATGCTGACTAAGGTGATGGCTAAGGCGCTGGCTCCGGAGATTGCGGTGAACTGTGTCGCGCCGGGGATGATTGATCTGGGGGAGAAAGCGGCGGCGGCTTTTATGAAACGCATGGCCAAGCAGACTCCCATGCAGCGCAATGGAAGCGGCGAGGAGATCGCCGATGCCGTATTTTTCTTTGCTACTGCGCCGCACTTTATTACGGGACAGATTTTGGTGGTTGATGGCGGACTTAGTCTCTAGGTGGTTTCTGCCGTGGTGGGATCGATGATGGTTTTGACTTCGGAAACCTTGGTTGCTGGGAAGCCGCCTTGCCTGGCATGTTCCCGCACCATCTCTTCATTAGGCGCGATGTAGATACAGTAGATTTTGTCGTCAGTGACGTAGCTGTGTACCCATTGAATCTTCGGGCCGAGGTTGCTTAAGACTCCACAAGATTTTTGCGAGATGGCTTGTAGCTGGTCGGGCGGAAGCTTTCCAGCACCGGGCAGTTCGCGCTCGATCACGTATTTTGGCATGCTAAGGTTCTCCAATTCGGTATGACAGCCGCTTATTTTATAACTTTTTACTGATTGAATTCCTGTGATTTGTCACGCAACCTTGGTTTCTTGTATCGTGCAATTTCGGTTCTTTTCATGAGAATAGCGCTCGTCACAGTAGTTCTTTTAGCCGCATCTCTTGCATTCGCGCAGGAGCGGCCGGGGGATGGTACGCGTGAAGTCCAAATCTGGACTGGGGGCGGGCATTCTGTGCCCGGTGGAACTACGGACACCAGCGTTTGGAACCTGGGCGTGCGTTATGGATGGATCATCACGCGGCCACACGGCCCGGGGTTTTTGAAAGGGCGGTTCGAATACGCTGTAGATGCTGTACCCGCGTTTGTGGTGTTTCAGCCGGCCAATACGGCTTTTGGAGCAGGCATCAATCCTATGAACCTCAAGTGGAACTTTGCCACGCGAGGTGGTGTGGTCCCTTATTTTGAGTTGAGTGGTGGGACGTTATTTACCAATCACGATGTACCTAATTTCACTTCTCGTGTGAATTTCACTTCCGGCGCGGCCTTGGGTTTTCACTTTCTGGGGGACAATCATGCTCTCAGTGTGGAAGCCCGGTATATGCACATCTCCAATGCGGGCCTAGGAGATTTAAATCCTGGACTGAATACTTTTCAGGTACGTTTGGGGATTGGAAAGTTTTTTGGAAAAAAGTAGCTTATTGCGGTTTCTTTCCGTTGGCTTCCAGCATCGTCTGAATCACCCTTATTTGCACGCTTTTCGCTCCGCTGGTTCGAAATGATCGTCGAGCGCATCTTGTTGTCGCGTGTACTTGCCTTTGGCTGTCTTGCCGTAGAGTGACGTACCTGGGCAGTAGTAAAGCGCTGTGTGCAGATCAAGCCAGACTTTAGTATCGGGATTACCTTGATACACCGGTGGGGGCACTGACTGTATTCCACTTTGTACCAGGAACTTATGTAGAAACGGTACGTTTTCCTCAATGGTGTCGTGGAAGTTCATCCAGATAATCACCCCGGCCGTTGCAGCCACTAATAAAGACACCAGAGCTTTGACGGACCGCGGCATTCCGGCACTCTGGCGCAGCTTGGCGGTGCCCATGGCGGTGGCTGCTTCCCGAGCCAGGAGTTTGACGGCTACACGGTCTCGCTCAGAGCGGATGGTCGGTGGTATCTCCAGCTTGGGGCCGACCTGGAAATAGCTGTGAAGTATATTTTCAGCGATGCGCGGGGTAAAAAAAGTGCGCCCGTTCACGAGTGATCGCACGGCGATGGCCAGATCGCGTGTGGCATTGGCTTTTAGAACGTAGCCCAGAGCGCCGGCCTCGAAGGCCTTTCTTGCCGTAGCCTCATCGTCGGTGGTGCCCTGCATCACAATGGGTTGTGCTGGATCCCTCTGTACGATTTGCCGAGTAGTATCGAAGCCGGATGGTTTGGGCAGGTCGATGTCCATCAGGACCAAGTCCGGTTTCAGGCTGGTAATTTTGGCAAAGGCCTCGTCACCGGTCGAAGCCTCACCGCATATCTGCCAGCCATCGCGAACAAGTACGGCAGTAATGGCATTGCGGATAACTTCGTCACGGTCAGCTACAAAGATACGAAGCGGTGGCATGTACTCACCCAACCTCGGGGTGACGGGCATTATATATGGAGACGGCAAAGGAAGACATGCTTGACTTTGCCTGATTTGGCGGGATAATTAGCCCACACGACCGCCACGGAGTTCCGCGTGCCCTACCAGTTCGATCTCGACCCTGGTAACAAAATTTTGCGCCTCAGATATATCGGGCAAATCAGCAATGAATTAATTAAAAAGGCCTACAAAGCTACGCCACAGGCGGTGGATCACACAAACCCACGGGCCATGATTATTGATTTATCTGAAGTTACATCATTTGATGTTTCCACACAGACGATCCATGAGCTGGCGGATTATAAGCCTACGGTGAAGGACCCGTCGGTTCCACGCATTATTGTGGCCCCGTCTACCTATATGTTCGGGATGTCGCGCATGTTTCAAATTTTAGGCGGACATAAACGGCCCATGTTACAGGTAGTGAAATCTGAAAATGAGGCCTACGCTCAATTAGATGTTACAAAACCGAAATTTGAACCACTGACGCCGCAAGGTTGAAGTCAATGTAACTATGATGGCAACGTCGGCTTGATGTATTAGGCGCGCACGCAATACCGGAGTTTTTATGCCGTACCGTTTTGATTTTGATCCGGTAAACAAGATTCTTCGCGCCTACTTTGAAGGTCAAGTAGGTGATGAGGAAATGAGAAGGTATTACTTTCAAGACGCTCGTAAGGCAGTGGCTAAGATTCACCTTAACGCTGCCATTGTTGATTTTTCTGTGGTTACGAAGTTCGATCTTTCCTCTTCGATGGTGAATGAGATGGCTGCGTACAAGCCAGTAGTCGCGACGGTCCCCGTCTTTATTGTGGCCCCCGCCGCACATATTTTTGGTACATCCCGCATGTTTCAGATTCTTGGCGGACGGACGCGTCCCATGCTACAAGTTGTGCGATTTGTCGAAGAGGCTTATGCGCGGCTGAACGCAGTGGGTCCTAAATTTGAACCGCTGCCGGAGGATTAACCCATGCCACACCGATTCGAGTTCGACAGCGTAAACCGAATTCTTCGCGGCCGGTTTGAAGGGCAGATGGATGATTCATCATTGATGGCGTTCTACGAAGATATTGTCAAACATGTGGCCAAAACTAGTCCTCGCTTTGTCATTCATGATCTTTCCGGTGTTGATCGGGTCAACATTTCTGTCTCAGTAATTCATACGCTGGCCAATTCTCAGCCGGCAGTTCGAGATCCAGTCATTCCACGTTTCATTGTTGCACCTACGCCATATGTATTTGGCATGTCGCGCATGTTTCAACTTGTGGGAGAAAAGACACGACCCACACTGTACGTAGTGAGCTCTGTTGATGAAGTGTTTAAACACTTGGGGATCACAATGCCAACATTTGTGCCGGTGGTTCATGACTGATATCAAGTAGTCATATATGGTTGCGACCCGCTCCCCGATGCCTATATTCTGCTTTCTGTGTCCACCCTGATCGAATGCGTCCCCAATTTTTCCGAAGGGCGCGACAAGGCGAAAGTTGACGCCATTGTCGAAGCCATGAAGATGGATGGAGTCTACCTGCTCGACCGCGAGATGGATTCCGACCATAACCGCTGTGTGATCACGTTGGTGGGTGAGCGCGAGCCTATTCAGGAAGCAGTGATTCGCGGGGTGGGCAAAGCTGCGGAGTTGATTGATCTTACCAAGCACCAGGGGGCGCATCCACGGATGGGCGCGTCGGATGTGGTGCCGTTTATTCCGATTGAGGGTGTGACAATCGAGGACTGTGTCGCCATGGCGAAGCAAGTGGGCGAGCAGATCTGGAAACGGCATCAGATACCTGTTTATTTGTATGAGGCAGCCGCGAGTTCGCCCGAGCGCCAGAACCTGGAAAATATACGGCGTGGACAGTTCGAGGGGATTCGCGCGGAGATTGCTACAAATCCTGCAAGAAAGCCGGACTTCGGCGATCTCAAAGTACATCCGACAGCTGGGGCTACTGTTGTGGGCGCACGTAAGTTTCTCATTGCCTACAACGTCTTCCTGAATACTCCGGACGTGGAGATTGCCAAAAAAATTGCCAAGACGGTGCGGTTTTCCAGCGGCGGATTACGCTTTGTTAAGGGAGCAGGGTTTTTAGTGCGCGGCTTGGCGCAGGTTTCCATGAATCTGACTGACTTTGAGCAGACGCCGGTGCATCGTGTATTTGAGATGGTGAAGACCGAGGCTGCGCGCTACGGAGTGATGCCAGTAAGCAGCGAGATTGTCGGGCTGATTCCGAAGAAGGCGTTAGAGTCAGCGGCGGAGTGGTTTTTGCAGGTGGAGAACTTTGATTCTTCGCTGATCCTGGAAAACCGGCTGGCGGCGGTCATGGGCGGGAAGATAGCTGTCGGCGGATTGCGGGCCGGAATTGAGCCATTTGTAGAGCAATTGGCTGCGCCGACAGCGACACCTGGCGGTGGGAGTGCCGCAGCGGCAGCTGGAGCTATGGCGGCGGGGCTGGCGCACATGGTGGCCGCCATGTCTCGCGGCAAGAAGGCTTATTTGCAGTATGAGAGCGAGTTGAGCGCTGGCATCGGAAGGTTGTCGCAGCTTCGTGAGGAGTTGAAAGCGGCGGTTGATGCGGATGCGGAGTCCTATAACCTGGTGATGAAGGCTTACAAACAGGCCAAGGAATCAGCCAACGCAGATGGTCTGATTGACTCGCGCTCAAAGCAAGCTACCAGCGTGCCCTTGGGAGTTGCTGAGAAGGCAAGGGAAGTGGCGAAGATTACGGAGAAGATAAAGCCGATTACCAATCCGAATATGAAGTCGGACTTAATTACAGCCGCGGCTTTGGCCGGCGCGGCGATCACGGGTGCGCTGGCGAATGTGGAGATCAATCTGGAATCCTGAAGGATGCTGACTTCGTAACCCAAATACGCCAAAGGGCGGCAGCGATCAAATGAGCGGTACTTATCACCCGGTGAGGGAATTCGAGCAGTGGAAGAAACCGGGAAGTAGCACTTTTTGAATCGTACCTCGGTGACTATTGCCGAGGTCGGTGTATCGCATAGAATTACTTGAGGTTACTGTAGGGCGTCAGTCTGCATCGAACTTGAAAGAGTTGAGGTTTCTATGAATCGAGTGAAAGTTCTTCTATCCCTTTTATTTCTGGCGGGTTCCGCGCTGGGCGCTGCCTTTGGGCAGTTCTGCTCGCACGGTCATTCCTTCGGATATTCAGCAGATCATTTCCGTGGATTACCGGTCCATGAAAAATTCCAATACCGCCATGCAATTGAAGGCGCAGGTGTTGCCGGAGAACTTGAAGCAATTCGAATCTGCGCTCAAGGGCGTGGGGATTGATCCGGAAAAGGACGTTGACCAGCTGACTTTTGCTTCTTATCGCATAAGCAGGCTGTGCGGGTGATGGGAGTGGCGCAGGGATCTTTTTCGGGGAAGCTGGTCGCCAAGAAAATGGCGCTGCGGAAAGTGAAGCCGATCAAGTATCGCACCGCCGATATTTATCCCATGGCCAATGGGATGGAGATGTCGTTCCTGGAAGAAGACACCTTATTGTTTGGCGATCATACCGCCATCAAAGATGCATTGGACGCAAGGGACGGATATACGACCACGCTCGATTCCAACAGTCAGATTGTGGACATGATTGGTTCAGTGGATTCGGGGACGGTGTGGAGTGTGCTCGACCAGCAGGGAACGCAGAACATGATGCGCTCAGCTTTGGGGGATGCCTCCAAGCTGGGGGACTACGAGACCATTAAGAAGCGGCTGCTTGGATCGCGTTACCAGATGAATTTTAATAGTGGGGTGAATTTTGATTTGGATGTGCTGACGTCTGACTCTGTCACTGCTTCGACGCTTTCCACGCTGGTGCAGGCGGGCATGTTGTATCGCAAGATGTCGGCCTCAGCGACGGAGAAAGTCGCTTTGGAAAATGTGACCGTCAACTCGGACAGCTCGAATATTCAGTTCCACTTTAAGACCGATGACAAGCAGTTCCAGGCGCTGTTGCATTCCGACTTGTTTGCCGCGGTTTCGAAGTAATTGTAATCACAGCTTGCGGGCTACGAAACGCAGGCGCATATAATCGGCAGTCCAGCGGCCTTGCTCGTCACAGAGTACGGGCCGCAATAAATTTGTGGCCTCGTCGAGGAAATTCCCTCTTTCTTTTTCCGGCAATACTGCGCAGAACGGATTGGCAAAGGTTTCCAGCCAGCCGCGCATTCCTGCGGGTAGCGGGGTGGGGCGGGGAATCAGCTGTACACTCTCTGCTTTGAATCCGGCGCGTTCGAGGCGTGCGGTGTAGTCATCCACAGTGGGGAAGTACCAGGGACTGACCGCTGCCGCGTCGCGGATTCCGCGTTTCTCCAGAGCCACGATCAGCGCTACATTGATGGCGGCTACACAGCCGTGGCCGCCTAGTTCTCCTACAAATCGTCCGGGGCGGCGCAGGGCGCGAAAGGCGGACGCGATGGCGGCATCGGGATCATCTTTTACCCAATGTAATACCGCATTCGAAAATACTGCGTCGAATTCATTTTCGAAAGTCAGCGCAGTGGCATCCATTATGCGGGCATCCAAGCCGCGCTCTTTTGCTGCCGCAACCATATTTGCGGAGCTGTCCACGCCTACAACTTGCGCACCAAGAGCGGCGAGTTTTTTAGTAAGGACCCCATCACCGCAGCCTAAGTCGAGAATGCGTTCGCCAGGTTGAGGTTGAAGGAGATCAAGAACCGGCTGGCCTAAAGCGGGGACGAAAGAAGCGTTAGCGGCATACGCGGAAGGGTTCCAGGTCTGGACGCAGCATAAGGACATTCTAAATCGATAGTACGTTACGATTGCCTGGTTTCTGCGATACGTTCAATGCGCGGTTTTGCAATGGCCACGTAATCGCTTGTGTTCAGTGCCATGGAACGGTCGAGACGAGCTGCGTTGAAATAAAGTTCGTCGTGCTCGAGGAGACCTGGATCGGCAATCAGTTCCAGTTCGGGATTGAAAGAGAAGGGCAGAATGGTGCCGGTCACGCTGCCGGCCAGATCTTCCGCAATATTGGTTGAGGCGAAGGATGTGTAGGTGGCACCCATCAATGCTCCGACTGCCTTGAGATTGATGCGAGCATCTCCGGGAACTACGCCTAGGACGTATTTTGTGGTCTTCTTGCCGAGTTTCAACATCAGGATGATGCACTTTGCCGCCTGCTTGATGTCATTGCCCCGCATTGGGCTGACAAGGTCGGTGCGGCCTTCGGGTGCATGATCAATCAGCCGGTATTTTGCCTGTTGTTCATCGAGCAGTGAGATCAGGCGAGAGTATGTGTCTTGTTCGGGCATTTGATTCTCCGGGCTCAGATCTTATTAACTAATTTGTTTTTCATTGCCTTGATTGCAGACTCGTTCCGTTGGTAGAAAGTCCAACCCTTTAGTCGTTTGGCTTTTAGAAGTTTGACCTGGGAGAGGATTTTCAGATGCTCGCTGGCCGTGGGTTGTGAGATTTGCAGCTTGCGGGCGATCAGTACTCCGCAGACTCCGTCCTTGATCAAGTCGCCATCGCGCTGGGGAGGGAAGTGTTTGGCCGGGCGTTTGAGCCATTCCAGGATTTGCAGGCGCTTGTCATTGGCCAGGGCGCGGAGGAGGTGGGCGGAACTCATATAGTCAATTAGCTAACTGACTAAGCAAATATTAGCAGAGTGCCTGACGGACAGGCAATCTTAAGTTTTAGCGCGTATCTCGGCGGGGAGGTTTCGTGTGTGACAACTCGCGAATTAAATGTTGGAAATCGGCGGGCGGTTTGCAGGGAACTGAGATTGTCTCTCCGGAACGGGGATGGACAAACTGAAGATTCGCGGCGTGCAGGGCCACGCGCGCAATCATCTGTTCTCTGGCTTCGGGCCGATGATATTTCCTGTCGCCAATGATGGGATGCCCCAGCGCTGCGAACTGCGCGCGAATTTGATTTTGCAGGCCGGTTTC
>CAWBXL010000147.1:0-8708 GCA_963792305.1 uncultured Acidobacteriaceae bacterium
GGGCCGCACCAAACTCACAGCTGGGATGCGAAACAGAGATTCCGATCCGAGGAACCAGCGCATCACCACTACGCTTGAAACCGCCGACAAAACGACTGATCCGAGGATGCCTGCACTCCATCTTCCGATAACTTCTTCAATCACAAACAGCACAGCGGAAATCGGCGCGTTGAAGGCAGCGGCCAATCCGGCGGCCGCGCCGACTGGCGCAATTAATCGCATGCGGTCGCGGGAGAGGCGAAGCTTTCGCCCTAGCAGTGAAGCCAGTCCTGCGCCGATCTGCAAGGAGGGGTCTTCCGGGCCGAGTGAATGTCCTGAGCCGATCGCAAGGGATGCAGTAATAAATTTTCCAATCGCTGTGCGGAATGGAACGTAACCGTTGTAGATGTAGAGAGCTGCTTTGGTCTGGTTTACACCGCTGCCGCGGCTTTGAGAAAAAAAGTGGATCACAAGCACTGCGATCACCAAACCCGCGAGAGTCGGCGTTAGGATCAAGTGAAGTCGTGAAGCAGTCGTTTCCGATCCCAGTAGTGAAATTCGGCTCCACTCAATCGCAAAACGAAAACACACAACAGCGAGGCCAGAAAAGATCCCAATAAAGACGGAAAGAACCAGAAAGAAGCGTTCTTCCTGAAAAACTGAACGGAATATCGCCTGCGAGGCGGATTTGATCGGCGCAGTATAAGAATTGAATCGGTCTCGTTGCCCGGCGTTTTCTTCCAACTGCGAATCAGACAAGTCTTTCACCGTTCATTGCTTTCATGAAGCTGTGAGATGAGCAATAGCGCGTGGTCTTTAGCGCTCTGTACAGAGCACTGTGCGGTTACATGCTCGATGGCGAATACCAGATTCATGGCGGTATCAACAAGATCGGGGTCCTGCCGTAGTCCGGCTTTGGTGATCCGCGGCTTGAGTTCTTTCCAGCGAGCATCCAGCGTTGGCTGACTGGTCGCAGAAGAGCCCAGCGGAGCGGCGCTGGAAAGAGTGCACGCCTTCAGCCGCTCGCCTGCGGTCGAGAATGCATCAATCACAATTTGATGGCGCTGGGAAACGGAGATCTGGCGAAGAAACGGGTCCATCTTCAAAACCAGGTTTGTAGTATTAAGCAGGTCGATAATCGCTGAATCATTTGTGTTTCTTTCGGCGGCAGCTCGTAAATACCGCTGGGCCAAGCTGTATCGGCCCAGTTCAAATGCCGCTTGTCCAGCTCCCTTCAATGCGACAGAATCATGACCATTGAGCTTTAAGGTTTCCAGGTATTGTTCGAGGGAATGCTCATAATCCTGGCAGCGGAAAAATAGCTCTCCGGTTCGGGCATGCAAGGCCGCATCCGCAGGGAGATTGGCTGACATGGCAATCAATTCTGACTGCGCTTGTGCTTCATCGTTTTCATGCAACAGAAATTCGATGAGTTCAAGCCTTCCAGCCAAGCGCTGGTTTTCTGCATCAGCAGGCCAGGTTGCATAGAGAGCGTTGTGGTAATAGCGAATGGCTGTTGCCGCATTACCTTTTTTGGCAAATATGCGGGCAAGTGCGAGATTGACTGTGCCGCTCTCTGGTTTTTGCTCGTGAAGGCTCAGCAGGTAGGAGTACGCCTCATCGGTGCGGCCTAGTGCCGTGAGCGTTTGCGCCAGACTTAACTGGTAGTCAAAATTGCCGCGGGAGTAAAGCTGGGCCGCTTGAAACTCTCCCACAGCACGATCTAGGAGTCCCTTCTGCTGGTCATAGGTTCCGCGGCGGAACCATTTTTCAGCCTGCGAGGCCTGCCGGTTGTGATACACGCGCGCCAGCAGCGATACGGCAAGGAAAAAAATAACAGCAATCGCCGTCAAAATCAGAAGAATGGCCGGCTCGCGCGTCGAATACCACCTCAGACTTCGATCGCTGCTATCGGCCATTGACTGTAGATAAGCTCCGCATTCTTTTGGGCATTCGCCTGCTCTTCAAGTTTACATCGCGCAAGCAGAATGAGATGCAGAACTCGCATGCAGCGCATCAGAACAGTGACTTTATCCATCCCTGTTCGCGATTATGTTCTTCTTCCAAGCGGCGCAGGCGGGCGGATAGGACTCCAGGCCGGCCGAGATATCCGATGGCGTGGCGCGGATCATTACGCTCTACAACGGGTAGGCGGCCAATGTTGTGGCGCAGCATTTTGGCCAGGGCTTCGTGCAGAGATTCATCGGGAAATGTCACTACGAGTTTGCGGGAGGCGGCCTCGAAAATCGTCATTTCACCGGACGGCATTTTGTCGAGCGCGCGCAGCACATCGCCGCGCGTAATCATGCCATTCAGCTTTCCTTCTTTGTCGAGAACGATGAGCCCCTGGTGGCGGGTCACCGCTGGATCATGCTGGGCAATGCGCTTGGCTAGTTCGCCAATGTTCGAGTCAGCGGAAATTGTGGGAACATCGCGGTCCATGGTTTCGGAGACTGAGGTTTGCTGCAAGACGTCAGCTTCGTAATCCTGATGAATGCGCAGGCCGCGGCGGGCCAGCTTCTCCGTCATGATGGAAGTTTTAGGCTGCAGCAGAATGGCAATGCCAAGGGCGATCACGCTGACCAACATCAGAGGCAGGACTGAGTTGTAGTCCCGGGTGATTTCAAAAGCGAAGATGATGAAGGAGAAAGTGGCCCGGGACGCCGCGCCAAATACCGCGCCCATTGCCACTAGAGCGAAAGCGCCAGGGTCGAGTTGCGCCTGGGGATAAATGTGATCTATGGCGATGGCAAATGCGCCGCCCAGGGCTGCGCTCGACATAAACATTGGCGCGAGTAATCCGCCCGAGGTTCCCGAACCCAGCGAAATAACCAGGGCGGCTGCTTTGGCGACCAGAACAATCAACAATAACTTCAGCGCAAGTTGTCCGTTGAGGATTTCGCCAATGGTGTCATAACCAACGCCCAGCACTCGCGGAACAAAATATCCGATTATACCCAGGCCCAAAGCTCCGATGGCGGGCCACCAGAGTTCATCCACGGGAAGCTTTTCAAACTGATCTTCGGTCCAGTAGAGCACCTTGCTGAAGCCCACCGCTCCCAGGCCGCACAACAAGCCCATCACGATGTAAAAGGGCAAAGCCTGGGGAATGCCGAAGCTCATGTGGGTGACGGTGAACATTGGGCCTGCGCCCAGGAGTTGCATGTGAACAGCGGTGGCGAGCGTACTGGCGATTACCAGTGGGATGAATGAACGCGATTTGAATTCGAACAACAGGAGTTCGATTGCCAGGATCACGCCGGCAATTGGGGTATTAAATGTGGCTGACATTCCTGCGGCCGCGCCGCAGGCCAGCAATACTTTTCTTTCGGAAGCTGTGGTGTGGAAGAGTTGTCCGACCAGTGATCCGACGGCCCCTCCGGTTTGAATGATTGGACCTTCCGCGCCAAACGGACCACCGGTCCCGATGGCTATGGCTGCTGAAATTGGCTTCAGGATCGCTACTCGCGGCTGAATGCGGCTGCGGTTTACCAAGACCGCTTCCATGGCTTCGGGGATGCCGTGGCCTTTGATTTTAGAGCTGCCGTACTTGGCCATGATCCCGACAATGAGCCCACCGACCACTGGGACCACAATGACCCATGGGCCTAGCGTATGTGCGCGTGCGCTGACGAATTCGGCCGACCAGCGATGGTAGAAAACGAGATTCGTGAACAGCCCGATCAGTTTGTAGAGCGCGAAGGCGATTAAGCCTGCTGCCAACCCAATGGCAGCGGAAAGAAACGAAACCAATACCATGCGAAACTGTGCGGGTTCGCCGATGGGCGCATCTTGAATCGGTGTGCCGTTTAACGACTTATTTCCGTTACCATTTGTTGTCTGAGACATACTTGTTTTCACTTTCTTTTTTGTTTGGTGCGGGCTGGTTGAATGACGTGCATGGCGTATTTCAATGCCGTGACCAATGCCGGCCCTTGGGTGCGCAACTCGGCGCGATGATGTAGCGATAGCTGGCGCAAAATCTTTTCGCCCTTGAAAGTTAGCGAAATCAATACCTCGCGGCGATCCGAGCCTCCACGGTGACGTTCCACGTAGCCCTGTGCCGCGAGACGATTTACAAGCTCAACCGCACTGTGATGGCGGATTTGCAAGCGCTCAGCCAGATCTGCTATGCGCGGATGCCGGTCGGACGGCAATCCTTTCACCGCCAGAAGCAATTGGTGTTGTCTAGGCTCAAGTCCCGCATCGGCAGCGATTTGCTGGCTGAAGTGGAGGAATTTGCGGATCTGGTAGCGAAACTCAGAAAGCGCGCGGTAGTCGGGTAGGCTTAGCGTTGCTGCCATCTATATATATCGTATCACGATATATATTTTGGGACATAATAACGAGAACTCAGGAATCATTGTGAATAGCAGATCAGTTCGCGGTAGTGGCCGCCATGGAGCGCTGCTTATTGGCCAACATGGAGATCAAGATCAACCCAACAAAGAAGTTGATTGCGCCGGAATTTACCTTTATGACTTGCTGGTTTCCGTTGAGAATCTGCATATCAAGTCCATATAGCTGCTTGGTATTGAATTGGCCGATGGAGATGAAACCGTCTGAGCCTGATTTTCCTTCGACCAGCACACCATCTTTGCGGATCTTCAGCAAAGGGCTTGCGCCATTCGTTAGCCAAACCACTTCTGTTTGTCGCTCAAGAGTTTTCATCCATGTTTCAGCCATCGCTGTACCGGCGCGTTCCAACAGAAGTTGCATTTTGTCATCACCCTTCAGAAATTTTTCGTTATGGATGATGACTTTTTCGCCGGCATTGGTCGTGAGAAAAATATCGGTGTTGAGAACACCATTTCGCGTCACCGCGCTTCTCGTGAGAGCTTTCAAATCGGCATAGCGGCCCCGTACTCCGCCAAAAATATTTTTCGATACGTAGCCCTGTTCGTAGAGTTCCACTCGCTGCGTGGCGATCTTCAAAAAAAACTTGATACCTAGGAGGCCAAGCGGCACGAATATGGCGGCTACATAAGTGCCGTCAAGGGTAAGCCATATTCCGATCGCAATCATGGCCAGGCATATCACAATGGCAGCAATGCCATTAACTCGGTTCGTGTTTACAAAAAGTAGTTTTCCCATAATGTGGGCCGCGAATATTCCGATAAGATTTGACTGAATCTCTCAATTTTTACCAATAAGCGACTAGCCAACCAGATGACTGAAGTAATAGCTAAATGGCATGTGCTCCCGGCATGTTGACCTGCGACTGTCCAAAGACCGCCCACTCCATTTAGAATCTTCAGTCCCGTATTCGAGAACTCAACATAAGGTGGTGCCGTCTTGATCCCACGCTATACACGCCCGGACATGGGCCGCATTTGGAGTGAGGAGAACCGCTTTCGCAACTGGCTGGCCGTGGAAGTGGCCGCGACCGAAACGTTGGCTGAGGCTGGGATTGTGCCTGCTGAAGCGGCTGAGGCCATACGTAAGCGGGCCAACTTCAGAGTTGAACGCATCCAGGAAATCGAAGCGGAGGTGAAGCACGACGTGATCGCCTTCACAACGTCGGTCGCGGAATTTGTCGGGCCGGAGTCGAGATGGTTTCACTACGGGCTGACTTCAAATGATGTCGTCGACACAGCTCAAGCTCTGCTGATTGCTCAGGCGTCGAAAATCATTGCGGCTGATCTCGAACGGCTTGCGGAGGTCCTAAAACGCCGGGCCTGGGAGTTCAAGAACACACCCATGGTCGGCCGCACCCACGGAGTGCATGCCGAGCCGATCACATTCGGATTCAAGCTGGCGAACTGGTATTCGGAGGTCCAGCGCGATATCGAGCGGTTTGAGCATGCCGCTGAAGATATGCGCGTGGGCAAACTTTCTGGCGCTGTCGGCACATTTGCGCATCTTTCGCCCGAACTCGAAGAAAAGATCTGCGCACGGCTCAACCTGAAAGCAGCGGCGGTTTCGTCGCAGGTCATTCAGCGTGACCGCCACGCTTATTACATGTCTGTTCTGGCCGTGATCGCTTCAACTCTGGATAAGATTGCCACCGAAATACGCCACTTACAGCGCACCGAAGTCCGCGAAGCTGAGGAATTTTTCAGCGAGAAGCAGAAGGGTTCTTCTGCCATGCCTCACAAGCGCAACCCGGTGACCTGTGAGCAAATCAGCGGTTTATCACGTGTAGTCCGGTCCAACGCACAGGCGGCTCTAGAAAATGTGGCCCTGTGGCATGAGCGCGATATCTCTCATTCCTCTGCGGAGCGGGTCATTATTCCCGATTCCACCACCTTGGTTGACTATTTGTTACAGAAGACAGCCAACCTGATTGACACAATGTTCGTCTATCCCAAGCGCATGCTGGCCAACCTGGAAAGTACAGGAGGCTTGGTGTTCAGTGGCAGTTGTTGCTTGATCTGGTGGAGACATGGGGTTTCGCGTGAGGATGCTTACCGCTTGGTGCAGAAACATGCCATGCACGCGTGGAAGAAGGGCTGAATTTACGTTCTCTGGTTTTGAAAGACAAGAAGATCACGAAACAAGTCCCGCGCAAGCAGATCGATCGGGCATTTGATCTGAAGCGGCAGTTGCGGAATATCGATAAGATTTTCGCCCGGGTCTTCACGGAGGAAGATCGTCCACGTAAAAAGTCCCGATAACGCCCCGAACCACCTCCGCTGCGCGATGTCGGATCGGAGGTGGCGCGTGCCACGATTTTTTTGGATTTGTGTAGTACTGCTTGGCGTGAGTCCGTTATTTTCCCAGGAATCGGAGCCTAAGCCGGACGCTCCTAAAGACAGAGGCGGCCAAACCAGAGACTCCTAAGCAGGAATCAGCAAAGCCTCAAGAAGAAACGAAACCTCAAACCGCAAAACCAGAAGCAACGAAACCAGCGACTACCAAACCTGCCGAAATCCGCGAGCAGGCTTGGAACTTGCTGCGAGAGGGAATCAAAGATGAAAAAATTGAGCACCGGGCGACTGCCGTGCGCGTGATCTATTGCTTCCTGGAGAACCTGAAGCCGTCAAACTAGCCTGCCAGGCGATGAATGATTCCAAACCCGAAGTCAGGGCTGCGGCTGCCATGGACATGGGTTCGCTTCATGCCACGAAGGAAATTTCTCATTTAGAAACTCTGTTGGACGACAAGGAAGTCTCCGTAGTTTTGGCTGCCGCACATTCTTTAGTGGAACTGCACGAAGAAGTCCCGGATATGACGTTTACTACGCCATCCTGACCGGGCAAAGGAAGGGAAAAGGTCTGATCCAGTCGCAAATGGATACCTTGAAGGACCCGCACAAAATGGCATTGCTGGGATTTCAAGAGGGAATAGGGTTCATCCCATTCGCTGGAATTGGCTACAGCGCTTATAAAACCATTTCCAAGGACGACTCGACGCCGGTTCGAGCGGCTGCGGCAAGGTGCTTGCCGACGATCCTGATCCGGCGATGGAAGATGCACTGTTGGACACAGCGCTGAATGACAAGAGCGAGTTAGTGCGTGCCGCCGCGGTTGATGCCATTGCCCGCCGGAATAAATTTTCCATGGTGAACAAGATTGTTCCTGCCATGTCCGATTCCAGTGATCCGGTCAAATACACCGCAGCGGCAGCGATTCTGCATTTACACGATGTGGTCAAGACCAAGTCGCACAAGAAAAAATGGACTTCAGATCAGGCTATCGATCCCCAAAGCGCCGGCTCCATTGAGAGCCAAAGCCAGGCACGCGGCCAGCAGACTCAAGGCATATTCATATCCGCCGTGGTTGACATAGAAGCCACCCTTGAAATGCACGAAGAAGATTGCCCCAGCCATATCGATTGCCAGTAACAACGCAGCCGGGCGCGTGGCCAATCCAAGAATCAAAGCGATTCCGCCAAGAAATTCCACCAGGATGACGACCGCTGCGGTGATTGTCGGAAGGGGAATGCCAATCTGACCAAACATGCCCGACACACCATGGAAGCCGATAGCATGAATTTTCTGCCAGCCGTGAACTAAGAAAAATAACTCCAATAACGATGCGGAGGATGGTTATTCCGCAGGATGCCATTCCTGAACTTTTGGCCATAGTCTTTCCTTTCCAAAACCGATTTATAAGCAGATGCAGAGGGCGCGAAGCCCTCTGCAAGAATTTTTGCGCAGCTTACGCTTTGTCTACGTTGTAGCCGGCCTGCTTCCACTCTTCCAGTCCGCCTTCGTAGGCGCGGACATTATCATAGCCGAGCTTGGTCAGCTTTTCGGCGGCAAGCCGGCTTTGGGGGCAGTGGGGGCCGGCGCAATACACAACGATTTCTGCATTCTTGGGGATACCGGTTTCACGGACCTCAGCGCCGACTCTATCGAGCGGCACACGGCGCGAGCCGGATATGTTCTCGCCTTTGAAATACTCGTCGGTTAAAACGTTCCAAAACTGAAAGCTGGTTTGGTTTTGCAGACGCTGGTGCAGTTCCTGCGTGGAAATTGTTGGTACGTTGGTTTCGGTTATTGCGCTCATAGATCGTCTCCTGGTAAATAGTCGTTATAACGAATATATTTGCTATTTTCTTTGGATGCCATCTCCAGGGGAAAGTTTCATGTCTATTTTTGGGAAGCTTCGCGGACCTTTTCCAACAGGCGAATCAATGACTTAAGGCTAGATTCGCCCATTTGGGGTACGAGATAGCGGTGAAATTCCTCAATCGGCCGGTCGAGAGTTTTAAGGATTTCCAGACCGGTACGTGTGATGCGGGCGACATGAACCCGGCGATCTTTCTGATCACGAGCAATACAT
>CAWBXL010000148.1:0-9002 GCA_963792305.1 uncultured Acidobacteriaceae bacterium
TCAGCGACTTTGGTTTTTCCGGAGCGTTCCAGTTTTCCGGCTTCCAATCATCGCGGGGACCCGAATGGTGAACACTCCGAACATCATGAGGAGAAAATACAGAGTGCCCATGACAAGGAAGGTCTTCCCTACGCCCACGTCGGCCGGGGTGCGGAAGTAGGCCATCAGTTTGATCCCGAGTGGCGATCCGATCATGGCTCCGCCGCCAAATCCCATGATGGCCATGCCAGTCGCCAGCCCTGGGCGGTCGGGAAACCATTTGATCAGCGTCGAAACCGGCGAGATGTACCCGAGTCCAAGGCCAATGCCGCCGATGAACTCCATAGCCGAAATAGATCAACCAGAATTGGTGCGTGATGATCCCGAGATAGGAGACATAAAACCCAAGCGCAAACATGTTGCCGACGCGAACATCGCCTTTCTCGGGCCGGCCCCTTCCAGCCATTTCCCGAATACTGCGGCGGAAACGCCCGAGCATCACGATGGCGAGCGAAAAAATCCATGCGATCTGCGGCTGTTTCCAATCCTCGGGCGCGGACTTACCCAATCCAAGAAGTTGAGTAAGTGGAATTTTGAAAACGCTGAACGAATACACCTGCCCAATACAAAGATGGATTGCCAGGGCCGCAGGCGGGACCAGCCAGCGGCTGTATCCAGGTTGGGCGATCGATTTTTCACGGTCGAGAAAAGAGAGAAGAGCCATTGGTCGCTCCTTGCACAATTCGAACAGGTACGATGCAGACGAGCATCTATACGCTAAAAACCAGTAGATGCAAACAGCGGGCACATTCTATACGGGAAGGGTGAGGTTTATGTCTTGAATGTGTTAATTGAAACATCCCTTGCCCGAGTTAGTCGTAGGAGCCGTGAGCTTGAATGAGGCACCCAAGGGAGTAGGCATCCCTCAAATACAAAACCCCGCTTTCAAAGCGGGGTTTGTCTAACGACCTTAAAAAGCTACTTCTTCGGCTGTTCAGGCTTTTTCTCGTCTTCAACCTTGTTAATCGAAATCGGTTGATGCTGACGCTTGCCCGATGCCATGCCGGTGGCCACATCTCTGGGAGCAGCTACTGCATGGTCCGCAGTCTGCGCATTCGCGTCGGCGGAGACATTTTCCATCTTGCCCGTGGCTTTGCCGGTTTGGGCATCGCGCGCTGTAGTGACCTGGCTTTCTTCCTGCACAGAGCCTTTCATTTCTTTCAGGTCATACCCACTCTTTTTGCCGGTCGCCATACCTGAGGATGCTTCACGCGGGCTAACGACTGGCTCGGCCTGCTTCACATCCTTCTTCTTGTCGGACTGCGCCACGGCCAATACCGAAAGTCCGGCAGCGGCTACCACTAAAATCATCTTTTTCATATGCTTTCTCCATCCGCGACTGGATCGCGGTGCGAGATAGATAGTCGAAGGTTTCAGATTAGGCGGGCAAGTTACCAAAGTCTTTTTGTGAGGCAGGTAATGGCACGGGGCTTACAACAGCAAATGGCAGGCCGGACAAATCTTCTTTTCGCATTTGTTCCATGGCATCGTCGCAGGGGCGCCCGCTTACGTATCTTGCCGACGAATTGAACCTGGAGCCAGCCTGCTCGACCCCAGCAAAACATCCCACACCGGCAGAAAGATGTTGAATCGAGCGTCTGGGCGATCGTGATGGGACATATGATAGGCGCGCGCTGCCTGGAATCCGGGCGGGAGCCGTTCTCCCATATGAATCCGCCAGTGAAATTCTTCGGTCGTAATGAAGTAAAGCGAAAACGCAACCAACATTCCGGGCGCGATTCCCAGCCTGAACAATAAATCGGCGGCAATAAACGGCAGGCCGTTGATCACAAATAGCACAATTACCCAGACTGGCGATCCGCCAAGATTCAGATGTTCCGCCTCCACTGGCGTGTCTACTGACATGTGGTGGCGGAGATGTTCTTTGGCAAAAAAAGTTCCGGGCAAGTGCAGAAGGAAACGATGGTAGGCGTATTCAAACCAGGTGGCCCACAACAATCCAGCAGCCAAGCCGATCAGCCATTTTCCCCAGCTGGGTAAAGAAAATATGCAGAGTGTAATTGCCGGCAAACCACCACACAATATGGCGGTCCAGGCATTCGCAGTTTTGAGGGCGCGGCCGCGAGTGATCGGTGTATCTCGAATTGCGGCGGTCGAAGACATGGCGCCTACTTAGTCTATTAAGTTGGATGCCTGCGGATAGGCTTTCGACTATCGTTCAATAACTATCGTAACTCCATGTAAAAAATGGGAGCCTTGTTCAGCAGAAAATGTCCCTAACCCAGGATTGTCCAACCTGGCACCTACACGCTAACTGTTCAACTACTATTTAGACGCGAGAAGTAAAATCCCTGTGGACCTCCACCGGAGGCAAACGGCAAAGGAGTCTCAAATGTGGATTCGCCCTTGTTCTATCACTGATCGGTACATCTCGCTACGCTTCGTTCTGGTGTTGCTAATCGCATCGGCCGCATTCTGCGGTGTAACTCAGGTTGCTACTGCGCAGAGACCTTCAGCCATCGAATACCGTGTGCTCGCAACCAGCAAGACTTCCACCATGGAAAAGGAATTGAACGAGGCCTCCGAAGCCGGCTTCCAGTTCCAGGCGGTGATGGGTGGAGAAACTGAGTTTGGCGGCAGTGAAGTTGTGGTGGTGACGTCCCGGGCAGATACCTCGAAATCGCACTATAGATATAGACTCCTGGCAACATCGAAGACATCCACCATGCAGAAAGAGTTGCAGGCAGCAGCCGACGAGGGCTCCGAGTATCAAGGGCAGACGGTATTCAAATCCGCTTTCGGCGGCGAAGAGGTGGTGTGCATCCTGGAACGAGACACGAACTCTAACGCGCCAAGGTCTGAGTACAAGCTGGTAGCGACTTCGAAGACTTCCACTCTGGAGAAAGAACTGCGCGAAGCAGGGGCGGCCGGTTATCAGGTGCTGGGAATGACCGTGGGCAAGACTGCCTTTGGAGGTAAGGAGTTGGTCGCGATTGCCCGACGAGTGAAGACGCAGTAAGGTGTTGTGGGATGCAGCTCAATCATCATAATTACCCTCGAGGCACAGGCCGGTGCATCTATAAGTTGTGGAGAATTTCACGTCCCATTCCAGGGATCAACCACATCAATCCCGCAATCCGCAAAGTCTGGCTTGTTGCGAGTTGCCAGCTTAGCTCTTCGCACCCGGGCGATTGCTGCAATTTGCGCATCCGCATAACTGATCGGCCGGCCCAACATGCGCCGCTCCGCGGCAATCTTGGAAAACACCCGTGCGGCAGCACTCTCAAAATCCAAAACACGTCCGGCAAGATCTTCTGTGAACATCGCCTCGGCAGCCGACAGCAGTGCTTCGCGGCGCTTGCCTCTTGCCAGCAACTCAATGCCATAGAAAATCTCTGCTTCGGTGATGGTCGTAGTAAAAAGTTCAGTGACCGATTGTTGCGCCATCCAGGTCACGACTTTGGCGACAGGCTGAGGCCTCATCAGCTCGGAGAGCACATTGGTATCGAGGATGATCATTCCATAAATTCCGCAGGAAGGCGGATCGCATCGCGTCGAGGCAGATCAATTTCAATACCGCCAAACCGGAAAAGTCGTTAATGGACGCCGCCAGATTTCCCTGCACTGGTGAGGAAGTCAGCGCCGCCCGCAGAATTTCCCGAGCCTCCTCCTCCATTGAGCGCCCATGATGGGCAGCACGCACCCTCAACTTGATTTTGGTCTTTTCGTCCAGTTGGCGGATGGTCAAAGTAGCCATGATTTCAATGCTAGCATTGCTAGCATAAGGTTTCAAGCTAACCCTTTGAGATGAAATTTACATAGATCAGAAACCTTAAATTTTAACTGTAACATGGTGATTACATTAAACTTAAATGATACAGCCTGTCTTCTTTTCCGCTGGCTACCAGCAGATGCGCCGAGCCGCTGGCCTAGTCAGGCAAAAGCAAAAGACCACCTGGAGGCCCAGGTCGGTGCCAGCTGCTTCGAGCGATGCCTGGTTGTAGGGCATAAACCAATCCGTCAGGGTAAGGCTTGAGTTCAGCTTAAGAGCTTGGCCAACCACGATTTCGGCGACAGCACTACCACGACTACCGAAGCAAATACACTACGAGCACTCCAGCGAATCAAATGCTGCATAGCTGCTGTCTCCGACGCGAAGAGATTTTAAGTCAATACCGCTTGATCAGCTTTCGTCCTGCTCTTGCAACTTTGCGATGACACTGAAATCTTCCAGGGTCGTAGTGTCGCCCTTCACGTTACCGTTGGTAGCCAACTCTCTGAGCAATCGCCGCATGATTTTTCCGCTGCGCGTTTTTGGGAGCATGTCGGTAAAGCGGATATCATCCGGCTTGGCCAGCGAGCCAATCTCCTTGGCCACCCACTTTTTAAGATCTTCCTTCAATTCATTGGTAGGTTTCCTGCCACTTTGCAAAGTTACAAATGCCGAAACCGCCTGTCCCTTGATTTCATCAGGACGCCCGACAACCGCAGCTTCAGCCACCGCCTCATGAGCCACCAGCGCAGATTCAACTTCCATGGTGCTAAGACGATGTCCCGAAACATTCAGCACATCATCCACCCGTCCCATGACCCAGTAGTAGCCGTCTTTATCCTTGCGTGCTCCATCTCCAGTAAAGTAAAACCCAGGAATCTGCGACCAATATTGCTGCACGTAACGGTCTGGATCTCCATAAATAGTCCGAGCCATCCCCGGCCAGGGCTGCTTAAGAACAAGGAACCCGCCTGATCCTTCCGGTACAGCCTTTCCCTGCATGTCCACAACCTCAGGAACTACTCCCGGAAAAGGCTTAGTTGCCGATCCCGGCTTAGTAGCAATCGCCCCTGGAATTGGCGTCAGCATCATGTGCCCAGTCTCAGTCTGCCACCAGGTGTCAACGATGGGGCAGCGGTTGCCACCGATTACTTCGCGGTACCACATCCACGCTTCAGGGTTAATGGGTTCGCCTACTGTGCCCAGCAAACGCAGGCTGCTCATGTCGTGCTTTTTGGGCCAGTCGTCTCCCCATTTGATGAAGGTGCGGATCGCTGTGGGAGCAGTGTAGAAGATGTTGACCTTATGGCGCGCGATGATATCCCAGAAACGATCTGGATTGGGGAAGTTCGGAGCGCCTTCATACATCAAAGTGGTTGCGCCATTTTGCAGTGGGCCGTAGACGATGTAGCTGTGTCCAGTGACCCAGCCTATGTCGGCTGTGCACCAGTAAGTGTCTTCTTCTTTGAGGTCGAAGACCCACTTTGTAGTGAGGTAGGTGCCTACGGAATAGCCTCCCGTAGTGTGGACCAAACCTTTCGGCTTTCCCGTGGTGCCTGAGGTATAGAGGATGTAAAGCGGATGCTCGGAGTCTAGTGGTTCAGCGGGACATTCGTCTGGAGCCTTGGCCATTAGCTCGTGCCACCAGTGATCTCTTCCCTGCTGCATGTTGATTGGAGTACCAGTGCGCTTGTAGACGATTACGTTTTTTACCGTGGGGCAAGTCTTGAGTGCTTCTTCTACCGCGGGAAACAATTTGACTTCTGTGCCTCTGCGATAGGAGCCATCTTGTGTAATGACGGCCACGGCTTGCGAATCGTGGATACGATCTACTAATGCATTGGAAGAAAATCCTCCGAAGACCACCGTGTGAGGAGCTCCAATACGCGCACAGGCCAGCAATGCAACTGGCAGCTCGGGCGTCATACCCATGTAGATAGCGACGCGGTCTCCTTTTCTAATTCCCAGCTCCTTCAGCACGTTGGCGAATTTTTGCACTTCGCGATGTAGTTGCTGATAAGTCAGGGTACGGACTTCACCGGGTTCGCTTTCCCAGATAATGGCAGCTTTGTTTTTGCGCCAGGTCTGAACGTGACGATCCAAACAGTTATAAGAAAGATTGAGCTGGCCGCCTACGAACCACTTTGCCCAGGGGCAATCCCATTGCAAGACTTTGTCCCACTTTTTGAACCAATGAAGTTCTTCGGCAATTTTGGCCCAGAATTTTTCGGGTTGCTCTACGGATTCTTTGTAGATGCGCTCGTAGTCGTCCAGGCTCTTGATATGGGCCTGCTGGCGGAATTGCTCGGGGCATTCGAACTTGCGCTGCTCTTGCAGAGTTGAATCAATATTGACGTTGGGTATTTCGGCCATCAGTCGGGTCCTTTATAGAGTGCGTGGAGATTTTACCGTATTGATAGGTGTCGCTGAAGTGATGCTCAACCCATTGTCATATTTGAATGAGTGAATGTTTCTTCGTGGCTATTCGCAACGCAGTGCTGTCATTGGATCAACTGCCGAGGCACGCCGCGCCGGTATGGCGCACGCGATGCCGGATACCAAGGCCAGCAGAAGTGCTCCTGCCAATAAAATCATCGGGTCACGAGAGTTGCCTTCCGTCCATTTTGCGAGGGCCTTATTCATGGTCACAGTGAGAAGCAAACCGATTACAATCCCGCCCCCAACGCTGGCTAAAATCGAGGCGAAGACAATTCGCAGCAAGTGCCCACGCGGAGCACCCAAGGCCGTGCGAATACCGAACTCGTTGGTCCGCTGCGCCACCGTATAGGACACCACGCTGTAAAGCCCTACTGCTGCAAGAACCAGAGCGAGCCAGGCGAAAACACCAAAAATCCAAGCTACCAGGTGCCCCTGCTGCCACTCACTCTGGTCCGAGATTACGGTATCAAGGTCTTCGAGTTCGTTGTAGATCTGCTGTTCTGGATTTACTGAAGTGATTTGCGTCTGCACCGCATGCAACAACAGCAAAGGATTCGCATCCGACCTGACCAGAATCTGCGTCCATTGCCTCATGTCCAATGTATAAGGCACGAAAATCGCCGGTTTGATGGGATTTCGCAGTCCATCGTTGCGTGCATCCCCAACAACGCCCACGATCTGCAACCACGCGTCGGCAATGTTCGGGGCCGTTAACATCTCTGGCGGACGGTTCTCGAGATCTGTCAAGCGCACCGAATGCCCGAGAGGGTCATCATTTGGGAAATAGCGTTGCGCAAGTGTCCGGTTGATGACCGCTACATGCGCGCCATCCTGATTCTCAGTTTCGGTCCAGACTCGTCCTTGCAGCACGGGAATGCGCAGCGTTGCAAAATAGGTCTGGCTGATCAGATTGATTGAGCCTTTTTGCTGATCTTTGGCAGTCCTGCCCAGGATTTCAAATCGCTCGTCCCACCCATTGGCGGGCGGTGTGGCGTTGTTTGAAATTGCTGTTATGGTTACGCCGGGTGTCTCCGCTACTTTTGCCCGTAGCAGTTCAAAATAAGCAGAGCGCGCCGCCCACGAAATGTACGAGTTATCATGCAGTGGAATCACTACCGTCATTACATTATGCGGATCATAGCCAAGCGGCGTGTGCAGCAGTTGCACAAAGCCCTCCATGGCAGAACCCGCTCCAGCCATCAGCAGCAGCGTCAAGGCAATCTGTCCCGCAATCAGCGCGTTGTGTGTTCGACGGCCGCGCACGCTGCCAATCACACGGCGCACATTCGATTGCGCATTTTGCCCCGCCTGCGTTCTTGAAAGTTGCAGCGCGGGCCAAAGCCCGAACAGCACACCGGTCAACAACGCTACGCCGACACTGAAGAAGAGTACGGGAAGGTTAATGCGAATCATGACCTCCGGCGCGAAAGCGTAGCGAGGGAGTACGGCCCGGATGCCAGCCAGAATTCCATAAGACATGGCCACGCCCAGCGCTGCACCAACAGACGCCAGCAACAGAGACTCAGTGAGCAGTTGGCGAGCGATGCGTTTCCGATGAGCTCCCACGGCGGCGCAACTGAGAGCTCGTGCTGCCGTGCGGTCCCGCGCGCCAGCAGTAGGATGGATACATTTCCGCACCCGATTGCCAGCAGCAACGCTACCGCGCCGAACAGCAAATACAAAGTTCCTCTTATGCTTCTATTGACCCACTCGTTCAGACCTTCCACCTGTACTTTGAAGTGCTCGGGAAAGTGTTTCGGCATGTCTTTCGCAAACTGCTCCAATAGCGGTTGCAGTGCCGCATCCGCAACCGCAGGAGTTATACCCGGCCTCAGACGGAAGATTGATAATCATACATCATGCCCCACGATCATTGCCAAGTTTCAACGGCATGTAAGCATCGGCGCTGTACCAGTTAAACCGCGGCGCGGCAACGCCGACAACCACGTAGCTCTTATGGTCGAGTTGCACCATTTGCCGAGCACGTCGGGATTGGAATTGAAAATTTTCTGCCAAAATTTGTAGGAGAGTCACAACAACCGGCTGCTGGGTCTTGCCCATCGAGCGCGTCCGCGGGCAAAATTCCCCGACCCAATACGGGCGGCACGCCCAAATCCGTAAAGCTTTGGAAATAAGGTCGATGGTGCCGACACTTCCCGTTGGCTCTTGCCCGGTCAAGGTCATGGCACGGTAGCCCATCGCCAGCACGCTCTCAACAACTGACACTTGACGGAGCTGAATAATTTGCGGGCCATTACAGCTGCCCACTGCGGCTCGCGGGCCTTATCAGATACGCAGGCGTACAATCCGGTCCGCTGCGGGGTAAGGGAGGGATTGATCAATGCGGCATAGATACACTGAAACACTGCGGTGGTCGCTCCAATGCCGAGCGCCAGCGAGATGATCGCCGTCAAGGTGAATCCGGGATTCCTGACGGCTTGCCGTAGAAAGTAACGGAGATCCTGAAGGACCGTTTGCATAGCCCGCTCCTGGCGGTGCGATGAACGCAGTTCACGATCGCATGGGAATTATATGGGCCTTAAAATCAAAAACAAGGATGATTGATAGTCACGAAGTGTCCTAATTTTGAACTTCTCTGCGATCAAGGGGGGAGTTCTGTGCGTTCTCCGCGGTTAAGTCTTTTGAATTTTCTCAGGCAAAAAGCAACGCTTTTAACCGCAAAGGTCGCGGAGAAATGCCGCAGAGATCGCAGAGGAGTCGAATTAGGACACTACCCTAATCTCGTCCCAAATTTTGCTTTTTTCTAAGTAACCGGCGCGAATTCAAACAG
>CAWBXL010000149.1:0-6043 GCA_963792305.1 uncultured Acidobacteriaceae bacterium
TGCAGATGGCTGTAGTAGGTATCGTTGTCCTCACCCTTAATGGCGAAGACCGGGATGTTGTGATCGCGCACTAAGCTTGCGGCGACATCGTCCTGGGTGGATAGCGGGTTGGAGGCGCAAAGAACTACATCAGCTCCGCCATCCCGCAAGCAGATTGCCAGGTTCGCGGTTTCGGCGGTGACGTGCAGACAGGCGGTTACACGGATGCCGCGCAGCGGTTGGTTCTTGATGAACTCTTTGCGGATGATCTGCAGGACTTTCATCGACTGATTGGCCCAGTCAATGCGTTTTTTGCCCATGTCGGCCAGATCTAAATTTTTAACGTCGCTGTTTGTTGCCATGGGTACAGTTGACATGCTTCTCCTGTCCTAATCCCTTTTAATTTTATGGCTGGTGGAACTGTTATGTATATCGGCAATTTAATGCCGAGAGGCGGGTCCAAGACCCGCCTCTACACGTTTTTTAATTATTTGTGGGCTGCTACCGGGGCGCCAGCTCCTGCGGCGCTGGCCAGTTTGGCTGCCTTGTCTGTTGCTTCCCAGGTGAAGTCGGCATCGTTACGGCCGAAATGGCCATAGGCTGCTGTCTTGCAGTAAATCGGACGACGCAGGTTCAGGGATTCAATGATTCCTTTCGGGGTCAGTTTAAAGTGGGCGCGGACTAAATCCGGAATGGTTGCCGCGTCAACTTTTGCCGTACCGAAAGTATCCACTAACACGCTTACTGGTTCGGCTACGCCGATGGCATAAGCGAGCTGGACTTCGCAGCGATCAGCTAGGCCTGCGGCCACAATGTTCTTGGCAATGTGACGCGCCATATACGCTGCGGAACGATCCACTTTGGTCGGATCCTTGCCGCTAAATGCGCCGCCGCCGTGACGGCCCATGCCGCCGTAGGTGTCAACGATGATCTTGCGTCCGGTGAGTCCCGTATCGCCCATGGGCCCGCCGATCACGAAACGTCCGGTGGGATTGATGTGGTATTTGGTGTCTGCGTCCAGCAAGTTTGCCGGAATCGTGTGTTGAATTACGTGTTTCAGAATGTCGCTGCGCAGTTCGTCGTTACCGATTGTCTCCGCGTGCTGGCTGGAGATGACCACCGCATCCACCCGGACTGGTTTGTGATTGGAATCGTATTCAACGGTGACCTGGGATTTTCCATCGGGACGGAGATAAGAAAGTTTGCCGCTCTTGCGGACTTCGGAAAGGCGATAGCAGAGCTTGTGGGCCAGTGAAATTGGCGTCGGCATCAAATCTGCATTTTCGTTGCAGGCATAGCCGAACATCATGCCCTGGTCGCCGGCGCCGCCGGTGTCCACACCCATGGCGATGTCCCCGGATTGCTTGTTAATGGTGGAGATGACCGCGCAGGTGTTGGAATCGAAACCGTAGAGGGCATTGTTATAGCCGATGGATGAAACCACCCCGCGGGCCACGGACTGGAAATCCACGTAGGACTTGGTAGTGATTTCTCCGGCGACAACTACTAATCCTGTGGCCAGTAAGCTTTCGCAGGCGACGCGGCTCATTGGGTCTTCGCTGAGGCAGGCGTCGAGTACGGCATCAGAAATCTGGTCGGCGATCTTGTCCGGATGGCCCTCAGTTACGGACTCGGACGTAAAAAGAAAACGATTCTTTGCTGGCAATGCGATTTCTCCTTGTTGAGCTCTGGGACATTCAGTCTCGGCGGGGGCTCTGGGATCCACTGAAACTACGTATTTTCGGGTCTTTTAAAAGCTACCAGACAATATCCTCCCTGCGCAATCAGATTTGGGCCTTAGGGAGCAGGGTGCATTGAATGGTATCTCTATTATGGTAACTGGCTGATACCAAAGCCCGAATGGGGAATGTTAACTATGTGAAATTTAGCGCTCGATAGGGGCAGAGACAGGTTGTACTTTGGGGGAATACGTGACGAGTCCGGAGGAGTCGAAGGTCAAGATTTTGACCGGACCTAAGTCGTCCTGAGGCGGTAGTTTTTGACCGTTGAACCAGAAATCCAGAGCACCGATGTTGCCGGCTTTTATTACCAGTTGATTGCTGGCGCGGATTGATTTTTGTGACTCGGCTTCGAGCGTGTCTTCGAGGACATCTTTGCCATCGGCTTGTATATGGACCCAGGAGTCTTCACGGGCATGGATAGTTACATGGAATGACCCCGGAATGTTGCTTTCGGGATTGACCACGGCTGCCTCTGTGTTGGGTTCAACCTCGCCTTGATTGCTAGTTGGCGTTGATGAGGACGCCACTGGAACTTGCGGGCGTGAGGCTTCGAGTACGGATTGTCCTGTTTTTTGCTTTTTAGCCGGCGCATCACTGGCAGTCTTGGTATAACGCGAATACGAACCCCATACTGCGACGCCAAACGCGAGCAGCAATAGTGCTACAGCGGCCTTTCCCCAGGGAATGCGTTCCAGGCGAGGGCGTTCTTGTTGCACGCGAAGCGCGCGCTGTTCCAGGATTTTGCGTCCTTCGGCTTCTTGATCAACCGGTGTTGTTGATTCTTCCGGATGGCTGGCGCGGTAAGCTTCGGTGTAGCCGGCTAACGTTTCGTCTTCATTCAAGCCAAGGTGGCGGGCGTAGGAGCGAACGAACCCTTTGTTAAAGATGCCGCCGGGAAGCTGGTCGAATTTTTCTTCCTCAATGGCGCTTAACAGGCGGGTGCCAATTTTTGTGGCTTTGGCCACATCGTCCAGCGTGATTTTGCGCTTTTCGCGTTCGCGCTTTAGGCGCTCGCCGAAGGCTCCCACTTTGACGTTCTCCTGTCAGTTCTCTTACCGGGCCACTGAATGTGAGGGATGTACTTCATATTAATCTTGGGGGTTGTGATCTGGAAGAAGTTTCGGGACGGGTCAGCGCTCGAAAGTAGCTTCCCGTCGGTCACTTTCCGGATAGCGCGAGTTTAAAGAGCTATAATGCCGCGGCCACCGTAACTCCATGGCAGAGGCGACTTTATGCGGCAGACGCGGCGTCAATTCATACAAACTTCTACCTTTATGACTGCAGCGTTGCCGCTTTTCGGGGCTGCTTCCAATAGGCTACCGATCGGATTTTCTACTTTGGGATGTCCGGGTTGGGAATGGGGAAAGGTCCTGGACTTCGCCCAGGCGCATGGATTTTCTGCGATCGAGTTGCGCGGTTTGCAGGGAGATATGGATTTGCCGTCGCGTCCAGAGTTTGCGGCGGGGCGGATTGAGCAGTCTAAGAAAGATGTGGCTGCGCATGGGTTAAGTATTTCCTGCGTGAGCAGTTCGGCGCATATGCATGAGACTGATCCCGCTAAGCATGGGCGCAGTTGGTGGATGCACGGAAGTTTATTGATCTGGCTTCGCAGTTGGGTGCTCCGAATGTGCGCGTGTTTGGGAACGACAAGGTAGGCTCTCGCGACGAGATGATCGAGCATATTGGTGGAGCGTTGCGGCAGCTGGGCGAGTATGCCGGACCTAAGAATGTCACAGTGATTATTGAATCGCATGGCGCGTTTACCGACTCGCCTACTTTGAAGGCAATTTTGGAGAAGGCGAACCATCCACATGTGGCTTTGCTTTGGGATGCCAACCATACTTTTGTGGATGGGAAGGAAGATCCGGCGGTCACGGTTACACAATTGGGGAAATACATTCGGCATACTCATTTGAAAGATTCCGTGATGCGAGGCGGCGAGTCGCATTACGTGCTCACTGGAACCGGAGAGGTCCCGGTGAAGCGTCAGGTCCAATTGCTGGCTGCGACCGGGTATAAGGGTTCGTTTTCCTTTGAGTGGGAGAAGGTTTGGCATCCTGAGATTGAGGAGCCGGAAGTGGCGATTGCGGATTATGCGAAGGTGGTTGGGGGGTATTTGAAAAATGGTGCCTAAGCTTTTGACAGTGCTATAGGAGTGCTTCGCGATAACCCGCTCAGAATGACAGGGGTTGCGGCGGTTGGTTGCGACGTTGAAATTGATTTGGCGGAGGCTACATGGTGGAGAACACGCGGCGTAGTTTCATTAAACAGGCAGCTTTGACTTCAGCAGCATTGCTGGCTTATCCATCCGCTCGCGTGCTGGGGGCGAATGAGCGCGTTCGTGTTGGCATGATTGGTGTCGGGGGACGCGGGCAGGAGTTGCTCAAGCAAGTTTTGGAATTGCCCAACGTTGAAGTAGTGGCCATGGCTGATATCTATACTCGCCGCCATGATGAAGCCAAAAAAATGGCTGCGGGAATTCAAACGTTGGATGATCATCGGCGGTTGCTCGATATGAAGGATATTGATGGCGTGATTGTGGCTACTCCTCTTCATATCCATGCGAAACATTTTGCGGATGTGCTGGCCGCCGGAAAAGATCTCTACAGCGAGAAGACTATGACTTGGTCGATTGCCGAGGCGGAGCAATGCCTGGCGTTGTCGAAGAAGTCGGGCCGGGTGATTCAGATTGGGTTGCAGCATGAGAGTTCGGGGTCACTGGCCGACACGAAAAAGTGGATCAAAGATGGAATGGTCGGGAAAGTTGCGCAGGTTGAATCGTGGATGAGCCGCAATACTCCGCATGGCACGGGACAGTGGGTACGTCCGGTACCGGCGGATTGTACGGCAGCGAACGTGAATTGGAAGGCGTTTTTGAATGGGCGCCCGGAGAGGGCGTTTGATGCTTACAAATTTATGAACTGGCGGTTGTTCTGGGAATTTTCCGGCGGGAATATTACCGAAAACATGGTGCATCAAATTGCCTGGATCATGACCGCTCTGGATTTGCCGGTGCCCGCGGCGGCTTATATGTCGGGCGGAGTTTTTTCTGAGAAAGACGGGCGAGAGGTGCCGGATACGATTGCGGTGAATTTGGAATTTCCTGAGTTGGTTGTTACCTGGCAGTCTACTTTCAGCAATAAACATTACGGACTAGGCGAGCGAATTCTTGGCAGCGATGGGACGGTGGAGCATTTGTCCGGCGCTACCGACATGGTGACTGGCAGATCTGTCGAGGGGATTCGCTACTACCCCGAAGAAGTGAATCGTAAGGGCGCAATGGTTGTGGGTGAAGCTCGGGACCAGAATCATATGGGAAACTGGCTGGATTGCATCAAGTCGCGGAAGACACCGAATGCGCCGGTGGAAATTGGATACCGGTCAGCGGTGGCGGCGCATATGGCGAATCTTGCCTATCGGAAGAAGCAGCGGGTTAGTTTTGAAGAAGCGAAGATGATGAAGCAGGAGTTTTAGCCTGAGGTAAAATGATTGTGCAGCTTCCCTTTCGGATGTGACGGGCAAATCCATTTGAGAGGAGAACTGCTATGAGTAACGAATTTCACTTCGAACCAAGCAGCAAACGCCGTAAGGGATTCCCGTCCGAAATGAGAGTCAAGCGTGGCTTTCAGAGTGGTGAGAACCGATAAGGAACTCATCGAGAAGCTCGGACGGAATGATCTGTGTCCATGTGGCTCCGGTCGTAGATTTCAAGAAGTGCTGCATGCGGACTGGACACTACGACGGAGTCCGCCGTAATCACTATCAACGCTAAATAGAAGGGCGCGGAGAAATCTGCGCCCTTTTTATATTTTAGTGAAATTCCAGCGTGACCCATCTCGCGGGACTCTTGCCCGCGTTCATCAGCATGTCAGTGGTCCCGCCTTTTAACCACATTACTCCTCCAGATTTCAATTGAATCGGTGTGTTGCCTTTGCCTGCAATACTGCTCTTTATATCTATATCGCTCACCGCAATGATTAACCGCGGGCCAGGATGATGCTGGTTGTGTACCATGCCGCCGGGTTGAAGTTGGAAATCGGATACGCGGACTCCGTCTTTTACGAACAGCACATCCTGTGTGCCGTTCATATGAACGTGCAGAGCACGTTCTTCGTCCCATTGTGGAGGCGGTGTTTTGTGCGCTTCGGCATCTTTTAAATATTCGACGGTCACGTGGGGGAAAGGCTGATCACCCAGATTTTTGGCCACGTGAACAAAGTTGCCTTCGGCGAAGCGGACTTCGCCTTGCTGAATCTTCAAAGTGGCCGGCGGCTTGCCTGGAACTTCGCTGGAAATTGTGGCTGGGGCAAGGGCCACGAAGA
>CAWBXL010000150.1:0-3151 GCA_963792305.1 uncultured Acidobacteriaceae bacterium
GCTGTTGCCAGCCAATGTCTGGAAATCCCCGAGGCAGAAAGCTGCTGTGGCATGAAGTTGACGAGCGGGCAATAATAGTCACAGCCGCCATGGCGTAGACGGTCGCCATCTTGAGTGACTCCACCTCCCAGTCCGAAGGGTCGTTTTGGATGATACAAAGGGAGTCGATCCAGATGTATTTTCGACCAAGGCGGTGAGTAACCCACACGGCTTGCTTGATTGTCATTGGCAAGTTCTTAATGGGGATGCTCAGAGCCAATGTACCATCTTTCTCCTTGATCGTCTTGAGATTTGGCCTTTCCTGGAGCTCCTTTTCACTGCCCCAGCAATAGCTCAAGGCAGTGTAGCACCCCGCCATAGTAGAGGCATTGAAGTCGACAAGCGAGACTGATTCTTCAGAAATGCTCAATATCCTCTTTGGCCATTCACTGCCATTTACTTGATGTTGAGGCTGACAATCATGCTTAGGATTTAGCCGTATGGACAGCATTTCGCAGCTGATATTTAGCCGTACCAATCTGCTGCGTATCGCGACCACTCTGGGCCTCTATGCCGACCAGCGCGCCAGCGGCAAGCTGACCGATGATGAACTTGTCGAACGCATGCGGAAAAACATTGAGATCGAAGTGGCCCAGTCCTCTGATCGTGTTCCGACTTCTTTTAACATCTATTTCAGCTCTCCCAGCCCGGACATTGCGCAGCAGGTTACTACGGAGCTGACGACCACTTTGATCAGCGGAAACATCGAAATCAACCAAAATGACATTGACCGGCAGAACAAATTCCTGGATCGCGAAATGGCTGATGTACGAGCCAAGCTGACGGATCAGGAAGAAAAAGTCCGTTTGTACAAAGACCGCCATATTGGAGAATTACCCGGCCAGCTGTCGGGCAATATTCAGATATTGTCAGGAAAACAAAGCCAATTGCAGAACGAACAGGATGCCTTAAGCCAAGCCAAACAGAGGCAGGCTTATTTGGAATCCGTGTTGAACCAGTACAACAGCGCCCCGGTTGCCAAACCCGGAGAAAGCCCCGGTTGGCTTGCCTGCCCTCGAGCAGGAACTGCAGCGTCTGAAAGCGCAGTTGGCGGACCTGAGTTCGCGCTACACCGATCAGCATCCCGACGTCCGCAAGCTGAAAGAGCAGATTGCTACGACCCAGCGGATGAAAGACCAGTTTGTCGCGCAACTGAAAAACAAGCCGCAGGATTCCCCTGAGGCGGCAAACGATTCAACCAGCGCACCGTTAATTGAGGTGAAAAGCCAGTTGAAGGCCAATGATCTGGAAATTGCCAACCGCCAACGCGCGATTCAATCTCTACAGGCGGAAATCGGCAACTACCAGGCCCGGCTGAACAATACTCCTGTCCGTGAGCAGGAACTCACTGACTTGAACCGCGATTATGAACAGTTGAAGGCCTACTATGACCAGTTACTGAATAAAAAGAACCAGGCGGGACTGGCGGCCAATTTTTCGCGTGAACAACAAGGCGATCGTTTCACCATGCAAGACCCGCCCAGCAAACCGACCAAACCATTTTCGCCCAACCGTTTCAGATTGGGGTGCCTGGGGTTATTCGCCGGTCTAGCTATGGGGCTCGTAGTCGCCGGGGGGCAGAGTTCCTGGATGACCGCGTCTACGACGAAGTTGTTTTTAAGCAGATGCTTCCGGCCGAGATTCTGGTCGAAATCCCAGCTTTGCACACGCCCCAAGAGGAACAGGACCAGCAACGCTGGCAAAAACTTTCTTTGTCGGCCATCGGGGTGATAGGTATCATCGTAGTACTCGGAACAGCCATCAGCTTTCTACGCGGTTAGGGATCGTATGTATAAAAGCTTTTACAAACTGAAGCGCAACCCCTTCGAAATTACGCCCGACCCGTCGTTTCTGTTTCCGACGCGGCGGCATAACGAAGCCTTGGCTGCGTTGTACTATGGGGTCCGTCGCCACAAGGGTTTTGTGGTGATGACCGGCGAAGTCGGCACAGGGAAGACCCTGCTGGTCCGCTGCTTGTTGGAATTGCTCAATCGCAAGAATGTTGCGTACGCATACGTATTCAACAGCATTCTTTCGCCCATGGAATTCCTGCAATACATCGCAGGCGACTTAGGCCTGCCGACTGCGGGAAAGAACAAGAGCGAATTACTGCTCGATCTCAGCAGTTTTTTAATCGCCCGTCATCAGCAGAAAGCTGACCACGGTGCTGGTCGTGGATGAAGCCCACCACCTTCCAGTCGAAGTGCTGGAAGAAGTCCGCTTGCTCACTAACCTGGAAACGGCGGAAGAAAAGTTGTTGCAAATTCTGCTGGTCGGCCAGCCCGAACTTGATCTAAAAATGGATTCGGTTGAGCTGCGCCAGTTGAAGCAGCGAATTGCGTTGCGCTCGCAATTAGAGCCATTAACACTGGAAGAAACCCAAGGCTATATCCAGCGCCGTCTACAGTTGGCCGCGGCCGAGGGCTACACTGACTTGTTTCCGCAGGAAACCATCAGCAGTGTTTACCGGCATTCGCGCGGAATCCCGCGTTTGATCAACACAGTTTGCGAAAACGCGCTGATCACTTCATTTGCCCGGCAAGCACATTCCATTGCGCCAGATGTGATCGAAGAAGTAGCGGCCGATTTTCGCTTGGGAGTTGTGCATCGCGTACAGTCAAATGGGCAGAGCAGAAATGTTCCCCCACAAACTGCGGCGCAACTACCACAGGACAACGGTGAAGTTTGGCAGGCGGTAAAAACACTCCTCCAGTTGCACGATTATCTGCAAAGCGCGCGTGCACGCGATGAAGAAGAAACACCATTCGTAGTTTCCCGGGGGAACCAAAAAATATGAGCCGTATTTTCGAAGCACTACAGCGGTCGGAGTCGGAAAAGTCGGGAGGCGCACTCCCACTGGAATCCGTCCTGGCCACCGAGCTTTTGGAATCGGTTGAGCGGGACTCCCCGGAGCCCATTTTGAATGTTGCGCCAGCACCAGCGCCGGTAGTTCCGCCAGAGCTGGGCCATTTTCAGTCCGTTCCCGTAGCCATTGCTCCGGAGAGCCGCCGTAATTTCCTTGTTCGACAAGGAAAGCCTGGCGGCGGAGAAATTTCGCTTCCTGGGTGTGCGCCTGCGCCAATTGCAGCAAGCCCGTCCGTTTAAAAAACTC
>CAWBXL010000151.1:0-6587 GCA_963792305.1 uncultured Acidobacteriaceae bacterium
GCACAGTATGCTGCCGGGCGGGAGTCTACTCCCGTGCCACGCCTGACCGATGCGCATGCCAAGTCGTACGTCACCAATGCCCTGCTCGCCATCAACGTAATTGTGATTTTGGCCATAACTTTCTCCGGAGGGGTGGCTCCCTGATGAACCCTAGCGGAGACCTCCTTGTGCGCTTTGGCGGCCTTATGGGAGCGCGCTCGCTGTTCGAAGAGCAGTGGAGATTGCTTACTTCGACTTATGTTCACGCCGGGATTCTGCATATTGCGTTCAACATGTGGTGCCTGTGGGATTTGGGCGGACTGGCTGAGCGCATTTTTGACCGCTGGGTTTATTTGTTCGTGTATACGTTCTGTGGTTTGGCAGGAAGCCTGGCTGCCGCAGGATGGAATCCAGGCGGCCTTACGGTCGGAGCTTCGGGGGCTATTTTCGGAATTGCGGGAGCGTTGATCTCTGCGCTTTATCTTGGCAAATTGCCGGTATCGAAAGCCGCGATGCAGGGCACGCTTAAAAGTCTTTTGTTTTTTGCTGGATTTAATTTGTTTTACGGAGCGGCAATGTCCCGGAGTATTTCCAATGCAGCCCATATTGGTGGATTGGTTATGGGACTGGCTTTAGGAGCAGCGCTATCGCCAAGTTTGACCGCCCCGGGCGCTAAACGTCAGGCATGGGCAGCAGTAGTATTTGTCGGTGGCGTTATAGTCCTGTGGCTCAGCTATATTTTGCTACGGATATATATTCTCCGGATGTTTGCACGCTAGCCTCTTACTATTCCGATCCTGGCTCATCCTCATCCTGATCTTTAATCAGATTGAAGGCGTGGCCGCGCACTTCATAAGTAGTGCTGTCTGAACCTCCAGCGGAAAATGTGACGCGGGTGGGTTGACGCTGCCATTCAGGCGCGGCGCAGGCAGAGTCCGGCATCTCCAGAGAAACCGCGCTCATTACTGTTTTCTTGAGAACGGGTTTGTGGCGTCCCAGCTGGGCGACAATCTCGTAGAGTTTTCCGCCGTCATCAGAAATTCCACAGTAGGCGACATAATCGCGGTACCAGCTTGCCACTGATGAGTAAGAGTCGAATTCAGGCAAATTGATTTGAGTGATGTGTGTAGAGATTCTATCCACCAAAAGCCAGCCGCCGCGTTCCCAACGCCAATGCAATTGCGAGCCTTTATCTTCGAGGAGGGCATCATTCAGGCGGAAAGCGCGGCGGACTACGAATAGACGCTCGGTGATGTCGTGCGGTGTGCCGACGGTGTATTCCTTGGCATGGCCATCTACTAGTAGCTGGCGAATTTTGAGATCAATGGGTTGATCTTCATTCGACCCGATCATCCATTTCACGGTTGTCCATTTACCAAAAGCGACTGTATGCGCCTTGGCTGCGGCGAGAGCTGGTAGATTCAGCAGAAAAATAAGGGAGAAACAAAATAAACGAGACATGCTCGCAGACTAAGCATGCAGTGGGCATAGACACAAGGACATGCATCACACAAAAACTATTTGTTTCCCATAATGGGAATTCCACAGCTCTTAACGTTTCTTCTTTTTAGGAGCCTTCTCCAGCAGAACAACCGCATGGGCAATGGCTGCGTTGTCGGTGCCGATGCCTTCCGGTGTCTTGGCTTTAATACCTATACAGCCTGGCGGAATGGAAAGAAGTTTCGCAACATTGGCGCGAATGGCATTCGCATGAGGACCGATTTTTGGGGCATTCATGATGAGCGTGGAGTCAAGATTGGCGATTGTGTATCCGGCAGCTTTGACCCGTTTTTGCGCTTCACGCAGGAAGACAGCCGAGTCGGCGCCCTTCCACTTCGGGTCCGACGGAGAGAACAGAGAGCCTATGTCCGGGGCGGCGACTGCGCCAAGCAGAGCATCCGTTATAGCGTGGAGCAACGCGTCGCCATCCGAGTGGCCTCCCAAGCCGTGGGTATGGGGCAAGGTTACGCCACCAATTTTCAGGGGGATGCCAGGCTTAAATTCGTGCGAGTCCCAACCGTAGCCAATCTTCATGCTGAGATTCTAGCCACGGATTTACTTTTTTAGGAAAAATTCGGCTAGTTCAAGATCAGATGGAGTCGTGATCTTGATGTTTCTGTGAGATCCCATCACCACTGCGACTTCATGCCCCGAATGCTCGACCAGCGAAGCTTCATCCGTTCCGATAAAACCATCCCCTGTTGCCTGATCAAAAGCTTTCTTGATGACATCGTAACGGAATCCTTGCGGAGTTTGCGCCATCACAATTTTTTCGCGCGGCACCGTGGCCTTGATGATTGCGGTCTCTGCGGTACGCTCTACTTGCTTGATCGTGTCCACCGCAGGCATTCCCGCAATTGCAGCGCCGTGCTTTTTGGTCCCTTGGATGACTTCCGCAATAATTTCCGCTGTGACAAATGGCCGCACCGCATCGTGGACCAGAATGATATCTTCTGCCATTGCTTTGACTGCGTGCTAAAGCATTGGCGACGGATTGTTGACGATGTTCTCCGCCCTCCACCAACTGTAGATTCTTCTGCAAAATATCTTTGCCCTCTTTTTCCAGGCGCGCCCGAAAGACGCTGATCTCATCTTTGCGCAGGGCGACGAAAATCTCATCTACCTCGGGCGATGCTGCGAACTTGCGCAAGGTATGGATCAGGATCGGCGTGCCACCCAATTCCGCAAATTGTTTGGAAGGCGATTTCTTGCCTTTTCTGGATGGCGCGGTAGCCATGCGCGTTCCCAGACCCGCCGCCGGAATAATGACCACAACCTTCATAGGGGCTATGAGTATAAGGGGATTGCCAGAGTGACTTCAAATTTGCAGTTGCGGGCTAAGGCCTTGCGACGGCCCATATAGGGAAAATTCTGTATGCGTACTTGGACAAATTAGAGACGAAATTACGCTTATGAAAGTGAGCCCAGGCAATTGTTGCGGCTAACTCTACGGAAATGCACGAGGCAAACTGTGGAAAACGAATTGCACATAAAACAAGGTTCGATATACCGGCATCTGATGTACGGAATCGGATACGGTGCGAGGTAACATGGTCCCCCGTTGGAATTGGTTACGCCTGCTTACCTACTGCTTGTCTAGAGTTCTCGCAATTTCCTTGGTCATTGCTGTTGTTCTGGTCGGCGGCGCTCTGGCATTTGCTCATGGGCAGTCTGTGAAAGCTCCGCGCCGTAACAATATCAGGCAGAGTGGAATGACCTATCAACCTATCTCCGGGGTGATCACAGACGCGGAATGTGGGGCTCGGCATAATAAGGATGCCAATATGTCCGCAACGGAATGCGCTCGTTTCTGTGTCAGAAATGGATCGAAATATATTTTGATTGATGGAGAAAAACGTTACTCGCTTAAGTGGCAACGCTGAAGAAATTTCCCGACTGGCTGGACAGAGGGTCACAATTTCCGGTAGCCGCAATGGCGATACGGTCGTAGTAGATTCACTGAGAATGCAACAGTAAGCGCTAAGTTCACCCTGCTTTCAGCACAAGAAACAAAAAAGCGGAATACCCTACTGCAAATATTCGAACGAACAGCATTTTCTTTGCCTGAATTACCCTTCCATTTTTAATTGATCTGCAAGATATGCGACGCAAAGTTGAAGTATCACCAATGTCAAACAAAACAGCAGGAAAAGCCGCATTTCGTCTAAGCGTTCCGTGCCGGGAAATAGCGATACCACTAGGAAGATCATCATTATGCTTCCCCACAACAAAGCTCCTCCTTGGTGGAACGCGACCACTATGTTCCATGGCCCTGGTTTGTAGGGGATCAACTCCAGACACCACAAGAGCAAGTAGGGTGCAGCGCCGCACAATGCGAAAGTAAATCCGTTGCGGAGACCTGCGAATAATTGAAAAGCGGTAAAGATCATCGTGCAGATGAGAAGTAGCTCGGCTGCCCACACCAAGACCAGAAGATTCTTGCGAGTGAGCACGAACATTTTTTCTATTCGAGTGGCCGTTCGGCGAGGACTGGGGCCGGATTTTTAGGGTCACCGTTTGCCACCACACTCACTGCATTCATGGCCGTTACATTGCGTGTTTCAACTCTTGCGCCATGTCGTTCATCCCATTTTCCGAAGATCATTTTGCCGGCAGTGGTCTGCAACACAGACGTGACTGAAACGTCCACATTCTTGCCGATCATCTTGCGCGCGTTGTCCACCACCACCATGGTGCCGTCGTCGAGATAAGCCACGCCCTGGTTGTACTCTTTGCCTTCTTTGAGAATGAAGACCTTCATGGTCTCGCCCGGCAGCACGATGGGCTTAAGTGAATTTGCCAGTTCGTTGATGTTCAGCACTTCGACGCCCTGGAGTTGGGCCACTTTATTCAAATTGAAATCGTTGGTGATGATCTTGCCCTCATAGACTTTTGCCAGCTCAATCAATTTGAGGTCCACCTCACGAACACTGGGGAAATCATCTTCGACAATCTGAATATTCAATGAAGTGATTTTTTGCAGGCGCTGAAGGATGTCCAACCCGCGCCGGCCGCGATTGCGTTTTAGCGAATCGGCGGAGTCCGCTACTAACTGCAATTCACGCAGCACGAATTGCGGGATTACGATGATGCCGTCAAGGAACCCGGTTTCGGCAATGTCCGCGATGCGGCCATCGATAATTACGCTGGTATCGAGAATCTTGTAAGTCTTCTTACCGTGTTTTTCGCCGCCAAAAATTCCGCCTAGGGCGGACAGGTTAAGAAGTCTCCCTTGTTCGCTCCCACTACCAGACCCACATAGGCCATAACCAGCATGACCGTGATTTGCAGGAACCGCTGAGTTTGGCTGACCGGCAGACTGCTGCTGATGACCAACGCAAAAAGATATGCGCCCACTATTCCGAGGACACTACCAATCGCAGCTCCAATCAGTCGGCCAAGGTTTATGCGCCGCAGCTTCCACTCAAAGAGAATGATGGCAAAGCCGATGCCAGCTCCTACTGCGGCATCCAGACGTGCTTCAAGGCCAAAAGGACGGATAAGAAAACAGGTTACCGAAACGACCACAATAAATAAGATACGGACCAGGACCAAATCCAACTTGCTACCTCCCCGGGAGAACCGCAGACCGACTAAATACGGTTGCCCCGCACCGGCGTCAGACTTTCGCAACCAGTGACTTGTCTTAAAACGGAGCCATGAAACCGGACGATGAAAATGCTCCGCCCCCGCTCATTAGGCGGGAAAACAGCCAGAATTGCCGGGGGAAGTATATAACGATTGTAAGACTTGGAGCAGTATCTTTAATTGAGTGAAAAATAGGGTTCCAGGTGACATTACCTGATTTGAACAGCCTAAGATCGCTATAGTCCTACCCTTGCAGAATATTGCTACACTGCCCTCATGAAAAAGCCCTGGTAATCCCCCGGTTTGGTGGCCGGACGTACTGGAAATCCAACAGGTTCCAGACCCTCAACTCAATGCTGATCAGGAACTGGTGCGAGTTGAAGCCGTCGGTAATTTCGCTGACGTGATGACTCTGCAGGGAGGCTATCCGGGTACACCCAAACCCCCATTGGTGGCGGGGCGTGAACTGTTGATGCGTGAGCGCGATGGTCAGCGAGTAATGGGCTATGCGCAATGGGCTGCGTTTGCTGAACACATGGCAGCCCATTCGGCGTTGCTCTGGCCAGTTCCGAAAGAATGGAGTGCCGCGGAAGGAGCCGCATTTCCGGTCAACTATTTCACCGCCTACTTTGCTTACTGGAAGGCAGGCTTGCTGGAAAAACAAACTGACGGGCCCGCGCCGCGTGTACTGATTCACGCGGTTGCGGGAGGCGTAGGAACAGCCGCGGTGCAAATCGGAAAGCTGCTTGGGGTGGAGATGTACGGGACTTCCTCCTCAGAAGAAAAATTGGCGCGAGTAAAAGAGCTGGGCCTGCAACACGGTATTAACTACAAGCAACGCGACTACGAAGAAGCAATCAAAGAATTGACTTATGGCGATGGAGTGGATGCCGTATTCGAAATGCTCGGTGGAGAGCACACCGCAAAAAGTGTCCGCTGTCTCCGGGATTTTGGCCGCGTAATTGTCTATGGAAACGCAACCGGAGAAAAATCCACAATTGATCCGAGAACTCTTTATGCCAAAGGCGCCAGCGTGCATGGGCTGTGGCTCACATATCTTTCGCAAAACCCTAAAGTGATGCAATCCGCCTGGAAACAGCTGTCCATGGATCCAGCAGGGACATTTAAAGCCAATCATCGGACACATATTCCCCTTCTCGCAAGCGGCAGAGGCCTACCAATTGCTACAAAAAGGAAGTAACTTTGGGAAAGTCGTGTTGCAGATTGTTTAAAGCTGTAAAAACTTGTACCAGCTGGAGCACAAATTTCCTCTCGTGATTTGCCGTCCCGAAAAGAAATCCTCTGCTTTGTTGTTCTTACCGTATTAGAGCTTCTTTAAACAAAACATTACTGTCTTTGTGTTCACTGGTACGGACTTGCTAACGTCCGGCTGAGGTGGGCGTCAAAACTGGTAATTGCGGCTGGAACGTTTGAGAACTTTTCGGTCGTGTAATTCGTAGTAAGTAGTGGGAACCGGTATAGGTGGCCGGTTTCCAGCAATCATTTGTGGGGTTCAAGGA
>CAWBXL010000152.1:0-9106 GCA_963792305.1 uncultured Acidobacteriaceae bacterium
TCAGCAGCAGCGCGGACGACGTGCCTTTACAAGTTCATATTCGTGCAAGAATCCTGCGTATGCTTCGGGAGATGAACTAAGCTGATTTTTCTCCAAATACCGCGCATAAGCGGATTCATCAAAGATTTCGCGGAGCATCGCCAGCAGGGTAGCCAAAATTTTCGTGATCGTTCTCATCCCTGTTCCTCTACGAAACGCGATGCCACAAACGGCGCTTCTTTCACCGTAGCTGTTTTCCGGCCAGTCAACACACCAACCCACTCCGCCGCCGATACTAAGAGGACCAGCGCCACCATTGCCATCAATACACCGGTTACAACCGCATCAAGCCGGTCATTGAAGATCAATCGCGCATTTCCTCCACTTACCCCAAGCTGATGCGCATGCGCCAGAAAACCGATGCGCGGATTCGCATCAAACATCTTTTGCCACGACGCAGTGAAAGTAACCAATACCAGCCAAGCCAACGGCATCAAGGTCACGAATACATAACGCGCTTTACCCATTTTTATGATGATGGTCGTGGCCACGCACAATGCAATCGTTGCCAGCAACTGATTGGATATGCCGAACAAAGGCCACAGCGAGTTAATTCCGCCCAGTGGGTCCTTCACTCCTTGCCACAGGAAATATCCCCATGCGCCGGCGATTAAAGCACTGGTAAAGATGATGGACGGGTACCAACTGGTGCGTCCCAGTGGCTTCCAGATATGCCGGAGCGCATCCTGCACCATGAACCGTCCAACCCGTGTTCCCGCATCGAGAATCGTCAAAATAAATAAAGCTTCAAACATGATGGCAAAGTGATACCAGATGGCCATCACAGCTTGCCCACCGAGGCTGTTGGAAAAAATATGCGCCATGCCAACAGCAAACGCAGGTGCGCCGCCCGTGCGATTAAAGAGAGTCTGTTCGCCTACTGCTTTGGCAAGAGACTGCATTTGTCCAGCATCCACCAGAAATCCCCAACTGCTGATAGTTGCCGCGGCTGCTTCCGGTGCAGTCCCAACGACTCCCGCGGGACTATTAATGGCAAAATACACTCCCGGCTGCAAAACACACGCGGCAACCGTCGCCATGATCGCCACCAGAGATTCAGCCAGCATGGCGCCGTAACCAACCATGCGTGTTTCAGTCTCACGGCGAATCAATTTAGGAGTAGTGCCGCTCGAGATGAGTGCGTGGAATCCGCTAATCGCTCCGCAGGCGATAGTGATAAATGCGAACGGAAATATATTTCCCGCAAAGATAGGCCCGGTTCCATCAATAAAACGAGTCAACGGTGGCATGTGCAGCGTGGGGTGCAATACGATGATTCCCACAGCCAGCAAACCAATGGTCCCCAGTTTTACAAACGTGCTCAGATAATCGCGTGGCGCCAGCAACAGCCAAACTGGGAGAGCAGACGCTGCAAAGCCATAGATCACAATAAGAATTGCCAGCGTCGGCGCACTCAGCGTAAACCATGCCGCAATCCTCTCGCTGTGCGTGACCCACTGACCTCCAAATATCGCCGCCATCACCAGCAGGAAACCGAGGACGGATGACTCCAACACCTTTCCCGGACGCAAATGGCGGAGATAGACCCCCATCAGCAGAGCAATGGGAATGGTCATGGCAATCGTGAAAGGCTCCCCACGGACTTGATTTCAGCGCATTGACAACAACAAGTGCAACGACCCCAGCAGGATCACGATAATACTGATCACCGCGGTGTAGGTGATAAATCCCCCCACCTGCCCGATTTCCTCGCGTGCCATTTCAGTGAGTGATTTACCATCGCGCCGCACAGAAAAAAGCAGAATGACAAAATCCTGGACACACCCGCCGAGCACAGCTCCGGCCAACACCCACAACGTACCCGGCAGATAACCGAATTGCGCTGCCAGCACTGGCCCTACCAGAGGTCCTGGGCCGGCAATGGCCGCAAAGTGATGTCCAAACACTACCCATTTATTGGTGGCGATAAAATCCCGCCCGTTTTCCAAGCGTTGAGCCGGAGTGGCCCGGACCGGATCGAGTACCAACACTTTGGCCGCAATGAATTTGCTGTAGAAACGATAGCCAATGGCATAAACGCACACTGCAGCGACCACAATTGCTCTTCATCGCGATGAAAACATTAATGCGTTATGGCTGGTGGTCGCTGCAGTGTGCGTTTATGCCATTGGCTATCGTTTTACAGCACATTGCGGCCCAAAGTGTTGGTACTCGATCCGGTCCGGGCCACTCCGGCTGAACGCTTGGAAAACCGGCGGGATTTTATCGCCACCAATAAATCGGTAGTGTTTGGACATCACTTTGCGGCCATTGCCGGCCCAGGAGGGCCAGTGCTGGCAGCGCAATTTGGTTATCTGCCGGTAGGTTGGCCGGAGCTGTGTCGCGGGCGTCTTCGAGGAATTCCGCCTTTTTTTCTGTGCGGCGCGACGGCAAATTACTCACTCAAATGGCACGCCAGGAAATCGGGCGGGTGGGGGGATTTATCACCTACACCGCGGTGATCAGTATTATCGTGATCCTGCTTTGGGGAGTTGTTGCACTTGTTGTTGTCAATGCGCTGAAATCAAGTCCGTGGGGAACCTTCACGATTGCCATGACCATTCCCATTGCTCTGCTGATGGGGGTCATCTCGCATTTGCGTCCGGAAAGGTGTTGGAGTCATCCGTCCTCGGTTTCCTGCTGGTGATGGCGGCGATATTTGGAGGTCAGTGGGTCACGTACAGCCAATATTGCGGCATGGTTTACGCTGAGTGCGCCGACGCTGGCAATTCTTATTGTGATCTATGGCTTTGCAGCGTCGTCCGGCGCTTGCCGCGCCACGCGATTATCTGAGCACGTTTGTAAACTGGGGACCATTGGTTTGTGCAAATTTCCACGCACTCCACGCTGCACATGCCACCGTTCATCGTTCATTGATGGAACCTGGGCCATCTTTGCGGGAAATGTCCGTTCGCATTTATCACTATCGCCTGCGGGTCAGCGGATTCCACGCACTCATCTCGAGCGGCACTACTCCTAAATTGATTCGCCGTAACCAACCATGCGTGTTTCAGTCTCACGGCGAATCAATTTAGGAGTAGTGCCGCTCGAGATGAGTGCGTGGAATCCGCTAATCGCTCCGCAGGCAATAGTGATAAATGCAAACGGAAATATATTTCCCGCAAAGATAGGCCCGGTTCCATCAATAAAACGAGTCAACGGTGGCATGTGCAGCGTGGGGTGCAATACGATGATTCCCACAGCCAGCAAACCAATGGTCCCCAGTTTTACAAACGTGCTCAGATAATCGCGTGGCGCCAGCAACAGCCAAACTGGGAGAGCAGACGCTGCAAAGCCATAGATCACAATAAGAATTGCCAGCGTCGGCGCACTCAGCGTAAACCATGCCGCAATCCTCTCGCTGTGCGTGACCCACTGACCTCCAAATATCGCCGCCATCACCAGCAGGAAACCGAGGACGGATGACTCCAACACCTTTCCCGGACGCAAATGGCGGAGATAGACCCCCATCAGCAGAGCAATGGGAATGGTCATGGCAATCGTGAAGGTTCCCCACGGACTTGATTTCAGCGCATTGACAACAACAAGTGCAACAACCCCGAGCAGGATCACGATAATACTGATCACCGCGGTGTAGGTGATAAATCCCCCCACCCGCCCGATTTCCTCGCGTGCCATTTCAGTGAGTGATTTACCATCGCGCCGCACAGAAAAAAGCAGAATGACAAAATCCTGGACACACCCGCCGAGCACAGCTCCGGCCAACACCCACAACGTACCCGGCAGATAACCGAATTGCGCTGCCAGCACTGGCCCTACCAGAGGTCCTGGGCCGGCAATGGCCGCAAAGTGATGTCCAAACACTACCCATTTATTGGTGGCGATAAAATCCCGCCCGTTTTCCAAGCGTTCAGCCGGAGTGGCCCGGACCGGATCGAGTACCAACACTTTGGCCGCAATGAATTTGCTGTAGAAACGATAGCCAATGGCATAAACGCACACTGCAGCGACCACCAGCCATAACGCATTAATGTTTTCATCGCGATGAAGAGCAATTGTGGCAACGGCCAACGTGCCGAGGGCGGATACCACAAACCACATCACAACGCGCAGGAGTTTAGGCATAAGGGCCGTTTCGCAACTTTAAAAATCCCGGAGTATTTTGGCGGAATCCTAGTGTAAGACGCAAGTTCAGCAGGATGTTCCACGCTTACAATTGACATCACCTATCACCACACTCGAAAATCCGCAGGACATGTCCAATGGCTCCAGGCAATTCTCCTTCTGGCTGATAAATGTCATCGAGCCAACCCGTAAGAATTTTGCTCAGCTGGCGCGAAAAAAGACCTGGTCCATAGTAGTTGTCGGACTCCTGCCTTTAGTCCTACGAGCAGCATTCATACCCCTCATGGGTATCCCAGAACCTTTATGGCATGACGAATTCAGTTATTTACTTGCGGCGGATACCTATGCGCACGGACACCTGACCAATCCCACCCATCCAATGTGGGTTCATTTCGAGACTTTCCACGTTCTCCAGCAACCAAGTTATACCTCCATTTATCCACCCGCACAGGGAATGGTCCTGGCGCTGGGACAAATTTTCGGGAATCCGTGGATTGGAGAATGGCTAATCACAGGTCTGATGTGCTCAGCAATTTGCTGGATGCTTCAGGGCTGGCTGCCTCCAATATGGGCGCTCTATGGTTCTGTGATCGCTATGTTGCGGATTGGCATCTTGAGTTATTGGATGAATGGCTATTGGAGTTCTTCGATCGTGGCATTGGGAGGATTGCTGGTGTTGGGCGCCTTCCCACGCATCAAGAAACATCCGCGAATCAGGGATGCTTTCGTCATGTGGCTCGGCCTGACCATCCTCGCGAACAGCCGTCCTTTTGAAGGATTGCTTCTTGCGATTTTGGTCGGCATCGCATTGGTATTTTGGATGATCGGTTCAAAAAGTCCTGCATTCAAAATCATTGCCACAAAATTTCTAGTTCCAATTTTCGCTCTGTTATTCGTTACCGTGCTGGCGACGGGATATTTCTACTATCGAGTAATTGGCACTCCTTTCCGATTGGCCTATCAAGTTGATATTGAAACTTACAACCCTGTCCCGGCATTTCTTTGGCAACACACTAATCCAGAACCAGCATATCGCCATGCCACTCTGCGGCAATTCTACGAACAAGACCGGCGCGACTACTATGAGCACCGCACTGCTCGCGGCTTCTTGATTTACTCCATCAAGCGCAGTTTTGAGATGTGGGCCTTTTATTTGCGTCCAGTGACCACTATTCCGTTGTTAATGTTGCCCTGGTTGTGGAGAGACCGCCGTATGCGTTTTCCCCTGACCGCGGGCGGCGTATTTTATCTGGTTCTGATGACTGAGACTTGGAGCCATCCGCACTATGCTGCTCCAGCCATGGGTTTTCTGTTTCTCATTGTGGCGCAATGCGGCCGACGCCTGGCATTGTGGAACTGGCGGGGCTATCCAGCCGGACGATTGATTGCGGGAGTGGTTCCACTCTTGCTATTCACCTTTCTAGCAGTACGGCTTATCGGGATTGCCATGCATCGAGAAAAGGGCTGGCCGCTCGGGAACCTTCAGCGCGCGGCAATACAGAGCAAGCTCAAAAAACTTCCTCAGAAACAACTGGTCATTGTGTGCTATGCACCCAACCATCGCCTCGATTTCGAATGGGTCTACAACTCTGCCGACATTGATGCCTCCAAAGTGATTTGGGCAAGAGACATGGGAGATCAGGCGAACCAGGAACTACTGCATTACTTTCATGACCGAGAAGCGTGGACTGTTGTAGTGGACGACCTTTCTCCCCCAGATTTGGTCCGTTATCCAGCAAGCACACCAAACTAATTCGCTGATACGGTCACGCGACGGACTTCCCTCGCGACAGTTACCACGACAAACGCAATCAACAGAAGCATCACTGGTTCAATCGGGTGACGGTAAGTTCCTGGGTGAGTGATGTAGTAAACGAGAGGAAAGACGATAATCGGAATCACCAGTGGCATGACACTCGATCTTTTATTTCGCAAGCCCATAATGCAACCGACCCACGCCAGAATACTGAGTGGCAGCCATACCCGCGCACTGGGATCACTCCAGAAGTGAAAAAAACGGTAGCCACATCTACGCAGAAATCGCTGAGGATCCTCACGGATGAACTGCGCCGCTGCATGGCGCTTGGCTTCCATAAATCCAATCTCTCCGAAGTGGTTGAATTCGAGGATCACATCGGGTGTACCGGTATGACTTCCCTGCCAAAGTTCAAATCCAAAATTGTCGCGCACCGGCAGCAGCTTATGTAACTCCACATAGTTGCGGACGGTCCACGGTAGCACGGCAAGAAAACAAAAAAAGATTGAGAGGAGGAGTTTGCCAGCACGCGGCAAGCCTCGGTCTCTCACAAACAGCCAAATCCAAAATCCGACAAAAATAGACAGCAGCGAGGTATTGGCCAGAGCCGAGATTCCCGCAAGCATCCCAAAAGACAACCAATGAGTGTGCGGCGATGCAGCCTTCAAACGTAGAAGGAGCCACACGCTGAGCATCAGCAAGAGAGCGGATAGGCTGCTTTCCCAAATTCGCAGACATACGACAGCCACATCGAGCCAGAACACCCAAATCCATGCGGCAAGAATGCCAACGGTAGCGCCGAAAATTTCCTTGCCAACTTTAAAAATCAGAATTGCGGTCAGTGAGGCAAACAGCACGTTGAATATTTCCGCAATCCACAGCGATGCGTACGAGTAAGGACCAGCCAGTTTAAATATGCCGGCGAGAAGCCACGGGTACAAGGGTGGCTGCTGGGCGGTTGGAAGCAGTGGCGTATTGGCCCAGGGAGAACTAAATCCATGTCCTGAAACCATGGCCCAGGCGATACGCGCCTGCTCGTTATATTTGTAAAAACCTTGTATCCCCTGCACCGGCAGCAACTGCTTAAACACAGCCATTCGTACCGCAATCGTCACAACGAAAATTGCAGCGGGAGAACGCGCCAAACCAGATGCAATTGCCGAAAGTCGTGAACGTGCCATGGGAAGGCGATTTTATCAGCGCGATGGCGAATCGCCAGCAACTTGTCCGGCCAACCAGCCAACTCCGCTGACCACCAAATTTGTAGCCAGCAGGACCACGACAGGCTCAATAGGATGGCGATAGGTGCTCCATGGGTGAGTGACGTAATACACCACTGGGAACATCACCACCACAATTGCGAACGGAACAGCAAGGATCTTGCGCTGGCGTAGTGACAGAATCATTCCAAACCATGCGGCCAGGCTGACCGGTAACCATATTTCTGGACTGGGTGAAGTCCAGAAATAAAAAAATCTCTGTCCGCAGAGACGAAGGAATTGAACCGGATGCTTCTCAATAAATTGGAGTGCGACCTTCTGCTTCTCTTGCATGAAGCGCATCTCCCCAAGCTGGTTATATTCGCTTGGGTCAATCAACGGAAAACCTGACGTGTACTCAAAAAGGTGTGTGACACCCTGATGGTTGCCGATCCACAACTCCATCCCAAAATTGTCACGCACCGGGACCACGCGATGGAATACTGAATAGTTACGAAGAGCCCAGGGAAGCAAAACCAGCAGGCAGATCGCGGCAGCCCCTAGAACTTGTTGAGTACGAGGGACACCGCGTATCCATCCCTTGCCCCACAACCAAATCCCAAAAAAGAAAAAGAGAGGTAAAAGAGTGGTATTGGTTAACGCTGCAACACCGGCCAAAACTCCGAACACCCACCATGGGAACCAATGCCGTGAGTCGAGCAGATGCAGCAATAGATAGAGACTAGCGGCTAGCATGAGTGCTGAAAGGCTGCTCTCCCAGAGCCGGATCGAAACCACCGCCTCATGGAGCCAGCAAGCACAAACCCAGCCTGCAAGAATCCCCACCGATGCCCCAAACACACGTTTGCCCAATAGAAAAATCAATACCGCAGTGATCGAGGAAAATATCGCATTCAAGACAACAGCGATCCAAAGCGACAAATAAGAGTAGGCCCCTGCAAGTTTGAAAATCCCAGCTAACACAATGGGATAAACCGGCGGTTGTTGCGCCGTGGGGGCCAGCGGCGTATTGGGCCACGGAGAACTGAAACCGAATCCGGAAACCATGGCCCAGGCAATGCGTGCAGCTTCGTTTCCCCGGTAAAAACCGTTGTCTGCCTGCTCTGGCAAGAGATGGATCAAGACAAAAATCCGTATAGCCAGTGCAACGACAAAAATGATTCCGGGAGATGCAACCAGTCCGGCAACAACCCGAAAAAGACGTGCCTTTTGCATTGGGTAGGGTATTTTAGCAGCGCCTCAAGCAGAGTCCGTTATGATGTCTCGGCGATGCTTCGCGTCCATTTTGCAAGCTGGCTGACTCTTCGACGGGTTCGGATCCATGCATTTTTACTGGCCGTGGGAATTTGGACTGCGTTTTTTGCCAACCTGTATACGCCCGGATTGCATGATCGTGGCGGGCTGATCAAGGGTGCGGATTTTTTACACTTCTACACTTTGGGGACGCTGGCGCGAGAAGGCCGGGGCGATCTGCTTTACAACATTCCTGCGCAAACCGAGTTGCTGCAACAAAGTGTCCCTGAAGCGCGAAATTATATTTACGTGCCGCTTTATGGGCCGCAGGTTTCGTTGTTCTTTGGTCCTTTCGCGGGGTTTCCGTATGCTGCTGCGCTGACGGTATGGCTACTTCTCAATTTTCTGATTTACGGAGCATGTTGTTATGCAGTCTGGAAGTATTGCCCGAGCCTTACGGAGCACGGCTTCACTGTACTGCTGGCAGCGCTTGCCTTTCCGGGAATTTCTCAACTCCTGGCCTGGGGACAGACCTCGGGACTGGCCCTGCTTTTTTTTACCCTTGCATACCTGGCGTTACGCAATAGACAAGACTTCCTTGCAGGTCTGGCAATCGGTTGTTTGATTTTCAAACCGCAGCTTGGATTGGCTGCGGCCGTCATTTTTATTTTTACCAAAAGATGGAAAGTAGTCGGTGGCGCAATCCTGTCTGCATTCGGCCAACTTGCGATGGGATGGCTGTATTACGGCACCTCTGTCATGCGCGATTACC
>CAWBXL010000153.1:0-6239 GCA_963792305.1 uncultured Acidobacteriaceae bacterium
ACCAAGGGATACCACACAGCCGCTTTCATCGGAGCCATTGTTCTAGACAGCAAGACATTAGCGCCAGGACTCGACCGCGGCTTTGACTTCTACGACAACTTTCCCGTCAACGTTCAAACCAAAACTCATTGGGACCGGTTGGAGCGGCGTGGAGAAGTGGTAGTCAAACACGCCGAAGCGTGGCTGACCGCGCATTCCACGGGCCCTCGTTTCGTGTGGGTACATCTATATGACCCGCACGATCCCTACGAGCCACCCGCTCCCTATTCGCAAATTTATAAAGACCGCTTGTATGACGGCGAGATTGCCTACGCTAATTCGGCACTGGCGGCGTTCATTACTTACCTCAAAACTCATGCGGCTTATGACAATTCACTGATCATGGTGGTGGGTGATCACGGCGAAGGATTGGGCGAACACAATGAAGATACGCATGGCATCTTTCTATATGACTCCACCACCCATGTTCCGTTGATCCTCAAACTGCCAGCAGGTAAAAGTTCAGGCAAAGTGGTGGATGTGCAAGTCCGCACCACGGACATCATGCCCACTGCGCTTGCATTAGCAAGCGTTGCACCGCCTGAAAAACTCGACGGCGAATCGCTGGCAACGTATTTCGGCCAGGATGAAACCAGCCGCATGGTTGTTGGCGAGACGGACTACCCATTGCGTTTTGGTTGGGCTTCTCTACGGTCGGTGCGGGCCAACGGCCAAAAATTTATCGAAGCCCCGAGCCCTGAGCTGTACGATCTACAAACTGATCCTACGGAACAAAAAAATACCTACACTGCGGCAAATGGAACGGTACGAAGCTCCAGGTCAATATTGGCGCGTATTTATCCGACGCCCTCTGGCCAGCCAGCCGCGCCGCTTTCCGATCCTAAAGATAAAATCCAGGAACAGAACTTGCTGCATCGCGCTTTAATCGCAACGCAGGACAACCGCTTGGTCGATGCTCATCATTCGCTGGAGCAAGTGTTGCAGCTTAATCCCAAGTCCTCACTAGCACTGCGGCAAATGGGAGAGGTGGAGTTGCAGAGCGAAGATTACCCGCAAGCCGTCGCGCACTTGAAACAGGCGCGTGAAATCGCTCCTGACGATCCGGCAATAGGATTTCTCCTCGGGCAAACGCTGCAAAAGATGAAAGATCTTGAGGGTGCACGTACAGTCCTCGAGGAGTGTTTGAAAAGCAATCCCAATGAACCAACTGCACGATTGTTGTTAGGCAGTGTCTATCTTGACCTGAAAAATCCTGCCGCCGCTGCCGACCAATTCGAGGCCGTGCTGCTGGTGCAACCGGTGAACGTGGAAGCCCAACTCGGTCTGGCCAAAGCGCAAATTGCGCAGGCAAATTTTGCGGAAGCCACGCGTGAGCTGGAGGATTTGGCTAAAACGCAACGCGACAACGCCGAGGTCTTCGATCTTCTTGCCCAAGCCTACCGCAGGCAAGGCAAAGGCGCCGAAGCACAACGCGCCGAGGCCCGTGCCAAACTGTTGCGCAGCAAATAATTCACTTACGACGCCGGCTGGTCTTTGCGATCTGTTCCACTTGCCCCAAATGATTCAGGTCATGCCCGGCAAACATGTTCACGATGTGAGAGATCTTTTCCTGCCCGCGTTCAGTGTGCTGTCCATAGTTCTCCCACAACTCTTTGGGAACTTTCTTCAACATTGCCAGATTGTTCTCCCGCAGGGTGCGGAACGTCTCCAGCGATTTCTTCGCATCTGCCTTTTGGTAGTTGAAGGTTGCAGCCCAGGAATCCTGATCGAAGGCATGGATCGGGGCACCGTTCTGTGTGAGGACAATCCGCATGCGCCAGCTACCGACTACTTCCGCGTCAGCCAGATGTGCGAGGATCTCATTGATGGCCCACTTCCCCGGCGCGGGGCGTTTGTTTAGTTTTTTCTTGTCGAGTCCTTTGATTGCGGCTGCCAGTTTTTTGGCCGTGGCTTGCTGGATCTTCAGAGCATCTTTGTCTCCGACAAGACTCAACATGCGAGCGGTGTATTGCTGCGGAGTTTCCTGCATGGACTTCAACCTCCAAACATGATCTCAAAGCACTCCAAGATGCGTGGAGTTTAAGACCAGGTGCAAGAAATTGGCTACTGATTAAGCCGTTCCATATGGCGGAAGCCGCCGGTAGCCAGAAACATCAAGCTGAAAAGAGTTCCGTTGTAAGCAAAGTGTATAAGCCAGCCAGCCGCTACTGACTTGGCAAGTGCGCGCGCGGTAGTTAATGCGACTCCAACCAGGAAAATGATCAACACTGGCCCCCAGGCATGACCCAACTGTTGGGCGTGCACCAAAGCAAAACCGATCCCCGTGAGCACAATGCTGACTGCCATCCCCATTCTCCGCGCCAGAACTGGATACAGAAATCCGCGAAAGAACAGCTCCTCCATCAGCGGAGCCACGAACACTCCAAAGACGGCCAATATCCAGGCATCCAGCGAAGTCCGGAAAAAACGGTCCATGGGAAGATCTTTGGGGATTGGCACGAAATGCCCGAGGAATTGCAGCACTACAGAAAGAGCAACGCCACCGAGCAGATAAGCCCAGGGATTTTCCGGCCACTTCCAGCGAATAGCTGCTCCAAAAGTTTGGGGATTGGTCCTTTTCACCAAAAACACCATGAAACCAATGACCGCCAGATAAGTCAGGGCTTGTGCGCCTATCAACAACATAGGGCGATCCTGCAAACCTTCGATCATTGATTCCTGGGGATATAAGAAACGGTGTGCCAGCAACATCACGACAATCACAAAGAAAAACAACGCCGCTATTCCCACCACGATGATCCCCACGATTTCCCATATGCCCCACGAGGGGTTCTCTACAGGAACTGGCACCAGCGTTTGCGGCGGAAGAATCTCAGGTGGCGGACTCCCGCCAGGTACCGGCGGATCGAACGGCGGATTTTGCAGATCTGACACGGGAATACGGCCTGAATTTGAATTTACACGAAAAATTCACAAGATGCAGACTTAGACACCGCTCCGCATTAACATTCATATGTGCAGGATTTGCTTCAGTCAGTACGGACGTATAGCGACCAGCATGGCCTCTTGAAAACCGGAAGCCGTGTGGGAGTTGCAGTGTCCGGAGGCGCCGACTCGGTGGCGCTGTTCCGTTTGTTGCTGGAGTTACGTAAAGAATTGGGCTTGGTACTAAGCGTAGTTCATTTCAATCACAAGTTGCGTGGGGCCGAATCGGATTCAGATGAAAACTTCGTCGCCGACCTCGCCAGGACTTTTCATCTGCAATTCCAGTGTGAAAACGGCGATGTCGCAGCTCTCGCTTCAGCCGAGGGCGCCGGTATCGAGGCTGCGGCACGAGCCATGCGCTATCAATTTTTTCGCAAACTGCTGAGTGGTGGGACACTCGATCGGGTCGCAACCGCGCATACTCTCGACGATCAGGCTGAGACAGTTTTGCTGCGCATTGCGCGCGGAGCGGGCACGCGCGGGCTGGCAGGAATTTATCCTCAGGTGTGGGTCCCTGGTTCCAAAGTTTCAGAAACCAGCATCATCCGGCCTTTGCTCAGGACACGGCGAAAAACGCTCGAGCGCTACCTAAACGAAATCGGGCAGGGCTGGCGCGAGGACAAAAGTAATCGTGATCTGCGCTTTGCACGGAATCGAGTAAGGCATGGCGTACTTCCGCGACTGGAGCGCGCCCTGAATCCATCGGTGCGGGAATCTCTGGCGGAAGCTGCTGAGATCGCCCGAGCAGAAGAACATTACTGGCAAACAGAGGTCACAAAAGTTCTGCCCGAAATTTGGTTTCCAGCGCAAAACATCCTGAAAATTGCCCTGCTCACTAAGCTTCCTTTAGCCATGCAACGCCGAGTGGTACGCGCGGCGGCTGAGACATTCGACTTGCGCCTGCCGTTTTCGCACGTTGAGGAGATTCTGGCAGTCGCTCGCGGCAAGGAAAAATCGGCCAATCTAGCCGGGGGTTGGAGAGCGGAACGAAATAAAAGCGGGGTGCTTTTTCGCCCGGAAGATAAGACAGCCAAAGTCAACGCTGATTACCTATACTGCCTGCCCATTCCCGGCCGTGTTAACGTCCCAGAGGCAGGTGTATGGTTTGAGGCCACCTTGGTCCGAAGTAGCGAAAAAGCGGAGTATAATCGCGGCAATTCATTGGATCCGGCGATGCTCTCTGGAACCTTACAAGTACGCAACTGGAGAGCGGGGGACCGATTCTCGCCGGCGCATTCGAAATCTCCGAAGAAGATCAAAGAGCTGTTGCAGAAGCGGCATGTGACCGGCAAGGAACGTCAATTGTGGCCGGTCGTGGTAAGCGGAGGCGAAATCATCTGGTTGCGCGGCTTTAATGTGCCGGCAAAATTACAGCCTCTGGAGAGTGCAGCGGAAGCGTTAGTAATCCGGGAATTTCCGTTGTCTTTATGATTTTGCTCAAGGCAATTTAAAGAATTATGGATACTACACTCACTCCCGAACAGCTACGCACGGTAATTCCTGCGGAACAAATCCAGAAACGCGTGCGCGAAATGGCGCGCCAGATTTCCAACGGTTATCAGGGAAAAACAATCCATGTTCTCGCTGTGCTGGAAAATGGATTCATGTTCATGGCGGATTTAGTCCGCTGGATCGAAGTGCCGGTGATCTGCCAGTTCATCAAACCGAAGTATCAAAGAGCCGGAAACGGCGCGGAAAGTATCGAAGAAATTTTTTTTAGCCATGATGCCGACATACGCGGCCATCACGTATTGGTGATCGAGGGCCTGGTTCATTCGGGTGTCACAGGCGAATTCCTGATGAGCGACCTGCGCTCCCGCGGTGCAGCCTCAGTAAAACTGGCCACCCTGGTCGATCGTCAGTCAGCGCGACGGGTGCAATTGCAGCCCGATTATTTTGGTTTTCTGGTGGATGATGCCTTCCTCGTGGGCTACGGTTTGGGGTCACCGGAGCAGACGCAGCGCAATCTCCCTTACTTGGCCGTCCCAAATTCAACTGGCTCTGTGACTTAGGTCACATACGCAGAAATTCGCTTTGGGACAGACAGAAGCTGCGAAGCGAGTAGAATAGGAAAGACCGTTCTGGCCTACACGAAATCTAGGAGCCTAGAGTTGGTGATGGGCATCTAAAGTAATAGTCTATTCATAGAAACAAAGCAGTTTTAGGAGTCTATAGGTGAATTCCACAGTCAAAACCGTCTTGTTCTGGGTGATGATCCTGGTCGCCGCTTTCCTCCTCTGGAAAGTCGTTCAGATGAGCACGGGCGGTCCAAAAGAAGCCGACATCTCGTTCTCCGATTTCACGCAAAAAGTGGATCAGGGAGTCGTGAAAGAAGTCACGATCACCGGCATGGAAGTCCGCGGTAAGTACACCGACGGCAATGCCTTCCACACGACTGTCCCTGCCGTTTACCCGGACATGTACAAATCTCTCCAGGCCAAGAACGTGACGGTAAACATTCACGATATCAATGGCGGAAATTGGACATTGATACTCAACCTCTTGCCGTTTGCCTGCTGGCAGGGTTATGGTTCTTCATGATCCGCCAAATGCAGACTGGCGGAAACAAAGCACTGTCTTTCGGCAAGAGCCGGGCGCGGCTGCTTTCCATGCAGCAAAAGAAAATCACGTTCAAAGATGTCGCTGGCGTGGATGAAGCCAAAGAAGAGTTGCGCGAGATCATCGAGTTCCTGGTGAAGCACAAAAATTCCAGAAGCTGGGCGGGCGCATTCCCAAAGGCGTCCTTCTGGTAGGACATCCTGGAACAGGCAAAACGTTGCTGGCCCGAGCTGTTGCAGGAGAGGCCAATGTTCCTTTCTTCACCATCTCCGGTTCCGATTTTGTAGAAATGTTCGTCGGCGTAGGTGCAAGCCGCGTACGCGACCTGTTTGAGCAGGGCAAGAAAAACGCTCCCTGCATCATCTTCATCGACGAAATTGACGCAGTAGGGCGTCACCGTGGCGCAGGTTTGGGCGGTGGACACGACGAACGCGAACAGACGCTCAACCAATTGCTGGTAGAGATGGACGGTTTTGAATCGAACGAAGGCGTCATCATGATGGCCGCGACTAACCGGCCTGACGTACTCGATCCCGCACTGCTGCGGCCTGGTCGTTTTGACCGGCGCGTAGTAGTTGCCCGTCCGGATGTTCGTGGGCGTGAGGAAATTTTGCGCGTGCACACCCGCAAGATTCCGCTATCGGATGATGTTGATCTCTCTATCCTGGCCCGCGGTACTCCCGGCTTCTGCGGAG
>CAWBXL010000154.1:0-14597 GCA_963792305.1 uncultured Acidobacteriaceae bacterium
TGTTCTACTCTTCGCGCAAGAGACTCCCAAACCACAAGCACCACCTACTCCCCCTTCCCACGTCCACGCCGGCGCAGCGGGGCCGCACCACATGATGAACATGGAAGATCAAGCCGCCAAAATGCGTACCACGCTGGATAAGATGAAAGCCAACCTCAGCAAGATCAGCGACCCGGCGCTGAAGCAGCAGGCCCAGTACGACGTTGATCTTTGGGAAGACATGGTCCAGCACATGGAGAGTATGGCGAGAATGATGAAGGCTCACGAAGGTATGGGCATGGGTGGCATGGGCATGGGCATGGGTGCGGGTATGGGACATCCGGCAATGCCGCCGTCTGACAATAAAACTCCAGCGCCCGAGAAGCAGTAAGAAGTTCTTGAGATCGTATGTGCCATCCTTTGCGTCGTATTTGCGAAGGATGGGATTCCACAACTCTACTTCTATTTCAGTGCCGTACTCCCCATGTGGTCGAGAATCTGCTCTATCTCATCCATCACGCGATTCATCTTCTGCATGGTAAGTTCCAGAGGTTCGCCGGTGGTCATATCAATGCCTGCCTCTTTCAGCAGGTCGATCGGATACTTTGACTTGCCGGATGAAATGAAAGTCAGATAGCGCCGAGTTGCATCCGCGTCGCCGGATAGAACTTTCTCTGACAACGCCGAAGAAGCTGTAAACGAAGTCGCATATTGGAAAACGTAGTAGTCGTTGTAAAAGTGTGGAATGTACGACCACTCATTCGCCACATAATCGTCCACGAAGCAAACTCCTTGGGCATGGCCATAATATTTCTTCACAATTTCGTCATACAGCTTCGCCAGAATATCTCCGGTAACTGGCTGATCCTTTTCAACCATTTCGTGAACCCGAAGTTCATACTCAGCGAATTGAGTCTGACGGAAGACTGTTCCCTTAATGCCTTCCAGAAAATTCCCCAACAGAGAGAGACGTGTAGGCTCATCGGGAATTTTCTTCAGCATGTATTGAATCAGCAAAGCTTCGTTAAACGTTGACGCGACTTCGGCAAGGAAAATCGGATAGGAGGCCAAAGGATACGGCTGGGTTTTGTTGGAAAAATAGCTGTGCATGGTATGGCCCAGCTCATGCGCGAGCGTGCTCATGGCGTTGTACTTGCCGTTGTAGTTCATCAGTATGTATGGATGAACGTCATAAACGCTGCCATCGGAGTATGCGCCTGAAGACTTTCCCTCATTGGGGTACATATCAATCCAGCGTTCGTTAAATGCACGCGTAGAACCTTCCGCGTATTCCTGCCCGAGAGGAGCGAGTGCGGCGAGTATGTTCTGCTCCGCCGCCTCCACCGAATATTTCAGGTCCACCGAACCCACCAGCGGCGCATAGAGATCGTAGTAATGCAGCTCCTGCAATCCCATCATCCGTTTCCGCAATTTCAAGTAGCGATGAAACGTCGGCAGATTACGGTTTACGCCCTCGATCAACCGCATATAAACCGAGATCGGAATATTGGGATTGTCCAGAGCGTTCTCCAGCACAGTGTTGTATTTGTGTGAACGCGCATAGAAAACAGATGCCTGTAAATTGCCGTTCATCAGTGCGCCATAAGTCGCACGGTATTTTCCCAATGATTCGAAAAACGTACTCATGACCTTTTCGCGGTCAGCGCGATTCGGTGATGCGCGATGCAACTCGTAAGCCGGCTTGTCCATCTTTATCGATCTGCCGTCACTTAGCACAACATCCGGGTAAGGGAACTCGGCGTCAGAGAAAATATCGAAGACAGTGTAAGGAGCACTCGCCATCACTGAAGCACCCGCAAGCAGTCTCTCCTCAGTGTCGCTGCCTGTATGCTCCCGCCGCCGCAAGATGTCATCGAGAACATGCTGATAAACTTTCAGCCGCGGTTCCTCGCCGATGAATCGATTAATCGTTTCACGGTCCATCCTGAGGATTTCCGGCTCCATATAAGCTCTCGCGGCGCCGAAGTTGGCCATGATCTGGACCATCTCCTGCTTCATCGCTTGGTGCGCGCTGTCGCGAGTGTCCTGATCTGCGAGCAGCCCGGCATAGCGACTCACGCGCACCAACTCTTTTTCCAGATCGGTTTCGCTTTCTAACGCGCTCGCTAAGACTTGCGCGGATGAAGCCAGTTTTCCCTGAAACTCCTGCACGGACGGTATTCGAGCGACAACCTTATCCTTCGCCTTCCGCCACGCTTCCATCGAGGGATAGATCGGGGTCAGGTCCCACTTGTGCTCGTCCGGAATTTTTGTTCTGTCGCGTTCCTGCGTGAAATCCACTGTCGTCTGCATGCCTTCTTCGCTCCTCGAAGAATTTAGTTTCTCATAGATGAAATGCGGCAGTGGCCGTCCCGGAATTTGGAGTAGAATCTCTCCCGCGAGATAACGTTTACCCTATGAACCGACGCACATTTCTCAAAGCCAGCACTGCGGTAGCGATCAGTGCAGCTGCCGCCCGCAATTTCTCCTTCGCCGCCGATACAGAAATCGAACTTTCGCTCGGCGAAGCCGGAGCCACAATCAGCCCTCACATCTATGGGCACTTTATTGAACATCTCGGCGGCGTGATCTACGACGGCGTGTGGGTAGGGAGAAATTCAAAGGTCCCCAACGTCGATGGAATCCGTAAAGAATTCATCGACGACATGAAGCGCATCGGCGCCCCCAATCTCCGCTGGCCCGGAGGCTGCTTTGCCGACGGATATCACTGGCGCGACGGCATCGGCAAATCGCGTCCACGCACATACAACTACTGGCAGAGCCGCATGCCCGCAGGTCTAGACGCCACCGAAACAAACCAATTTGGCATTCACGAATTCATGAACCTCTGCCGTCAGATCGGGGCCGAGCCCTACATAGCTGCGAACGTAGGCTCCAGTACTCCGAAGGAATTTCACGATTGGGTTTCCTACTGCAATGCGCCCGCGGGAACGTTAAGCCTGGCCGACGAGCGCGCCGCCAATGGCGACAAACAACCGTTCAACGTCCGCTATTGGGGAGTAGGCAATGAATCCTGGGGATGCGGCGGCACCATGCGTCCCGAAGAATACGCCACGCTCTATCGCAAATGGATCACGCAGTTTCCCTCCTATGTTCAGCCGTTTCTGGTCGCTGCCGGTCCGCGTGGACACGCCCCCGACACCGATATCGGTTGGACTACCGGCTTCTTCGAAAACATGCGCGGATACCAACCGCCCGACGGATTCGCCCTCCACTTCTACACCGACCTGCGGCCCACCACCATCAAAGCCGCAGACTTCAACGCCTCCGAATGGTACGAAGTCCTTTTACGCGGAGTCCGCCTGGAAAAAATAATTCAAGACCACTGGACCGAGATGGGTAAATTCGATCCCACACACAAAACCAAATTCGTAGTCGACGAGTGGGGCGTCTGGTACAAACCCGGCGAAGAAATTCAGCCCGAGCTACATCCTAAGTTCTCCCATGACCCTGCGCGACGCCGTCCACACCGGCCTGACCTTCGACATCTTCAACCGTCACGCCGAAAAAATCGCTATGGCCAACGTGGCCCAGACCGTGAACTGCATCCACTCGCTGTTCCTCGCGCAAGGAGACAAATTCGTCCGCACCCCCGTCTACTATGTCTTCGAAATGTATCGCGCGCACATGGGAGCTCAGCAGCTGGCAGTAAAAAATCCCGCGCACGACTTGAATGTGTCCGGCATAAACGGCGCAGCAACGCTGCCAGGACTCTCCGCCTCCGCCAGCCTCCGCAACAAACGAGTGACAGTCACACTGACCAACCCATCGCTGGATAGCGACATTGCAGTTCGCGTCCGCTTGTCCAACGGAGCCCACGCCACCGAAGCCAAAGCCACAGCACTAACGCATCAGGACATGCGCGCCACCAACACTTTCACCAATCACGATGAAGTGAAGCCAGCGGCCCATCCGGTGAAAGTGGAGAGTACTTCGCTCGCGCTAACGATTCCGAAGCATTCGATAGTGTCAGTGCAGTGTGAGGTAAGTTAAAAAAGGAATCTCGAGGGTGCCCCATTCTAAAATCGCGGGTGTTCGCGATTTTAGAATGGGTATTTCCCCAAAAATGGTCCTAACCCCAAATTCTTGTCAAGCCCCCAAACAACTACAATTTCCCCTAACTTACTAACCACGCAGTAAATATAAACTTCGCCTCCATGTCCCAATTTACCCCTCTAAATTGGTATAATAGATATATAGAAATTCAAATAGGCGCGGCCCCAAGCCGCGCTTTTTTTATTCCCCAAAAATTTCGCTGATCACCAAGAGCTTCGTGTCAGGGCATGGCTTCAGCCGTGCCGCCCAATACAAAAACATGAGGGGCTTCAGCCCCCGAACTTAGGAGCACCAATGCCAGACAGCAGTGTCTTTGAAACCTTCAAAGCCCGCGGAGAGTGGGTCGAGCTCCGCTTCATGACCGCCGCTCTCGAGCACGGATACAACGTCTCCAAACCCTGGGGCGACTCAGGCTCGTACGATGTAGGAGTCCAGCACGGCTCTGACATCCTCCGCGTGCAAGTCAAAAGCACCACCGTCCGCACCGGGACAGGATATTTTTGTCAGTTCAAGCCCAACTATTTCAGGAAGCAGGACTACACCCTCCAGCAAATCGACATCTTCGCTGCTTACGTAATTCCGCAGGACGTCTGGTATCTCCTCCCCGCCGCCATCATTCTCGGCCCCACGCGCAAAACCGGCCTCATGCTCTTCCCCATGGAGCCTTTGAAAAAGGATCGCTACAAATACGAGGCCTACAAGGAAGCCTGGACCATCCTCTCCAAAAGCCGCCGGGCGCTGGCCGCGAAATACAAGTAGGGCGAAATGTAGGGCGGACACTCCTGTCCGCCGCTTTTGACGTTGTGGTTGATTTTGATGTTGTTGTTGGTTTGCCAACGACGAACGACCAAAGACCAACGACGGGTGTTAACAACTCTGTCATCCCGACCGGAGCCGGAGCGAACGTGACGGCGGAGTGGAGGCACCTTGTGTTTGCCTTGGATTAGGGATCCTCAACCCTTTGTCATTCCGACAAGGCGCAAAGCGCTGAGGAGGAATCTGCTTTTGATCTTGGATGTTGACGTTGCCTTTGGGTGGCGCAGCGGTTTCAACCCTGCGATTGGATGTCCACCCCAACTCTGTCATCCCGACCGGAGCCGGAGCGAACGCGACGGCGGAGTGGAGAGACCTTGTGTTTGCTTCACGTGGCACTGCCGAGTCGATAAAACTTACTTTCTAGCGTTCGGGAGTGGTAACTGAGACTGCTGAGAAGATTTGCGTTTCCCTTTACTACGCTGGGAATCCGATTCCCGCCATTCATCGTCCTCATTTTCCAATGCGCGGAATTCGGCTTGTATACGTCCTCGCAAATGAGGCCAAACAGCATCCGCAAGAACAGCCATTGGATTCGCTGACGTAGCTCCAGATTGCCTTCCTGATCTCTCAGCATCATGTTTTGGAGACTCAGAAGCGATTGATTCACCCATGGGCACGGAAATATTCACACCTGGTTGTATCGCTACTGACAAGATTTTCGCTTGTTTGATGCGAAGATGAACATAAGGGTCGCGGAGTTTAGGATCGATCAAAAGTACTGCCTCATCGAGAGAAAAATCGCACGTAGGAGATTCGTCAAGCCGGAATGGTCGCATCAGTTCACGAGCAACAAGTCGACCGAGACCCTCGAAACTGGACGTCCAGACAACTTTCTCTCCAAGCCCTCCGACCACATACGCCCAAGCTGTTACTTCTGGCCATTTATTTGAAATACCTTCGGCCAGAGCCAAACTCGGAGCTCCCCCGGCTGCAACAGTAGCTAGATAGCCAGCCAACAGAGCCAAAGCATTCCTTCGTAATGATTGACTGCCGTCTTCACTAACGTTTAGGGCTTCAACAAGTTTGTCAAAGAGCTTAAGGCGTCGCTCAGGTGCCAAATCCACTAAATTTTTAAATGGGCTAGCCTCAGGAACAAAAGGCAGGAGCGGATCCACCAAACGACGCGCTTCTTCTTGGTCTCTCTCGGAACGTGAAAGGTGAGAGTTCGTTTGATCTAAGCGCGTACCATGAAGCTCTCGAAGACTAGCTGTTATTGAGTACAACTCGTCAAAAACAGAGTATGAACCCGGAGTTGATAAAGCAGAAAGGCATGCCCAAATCGGTTGCAAAGCAGAACGAACTTTCGTTACGCGAAGTTCAGCCTTATGTGCAGTTGTTACATTTCTGAAAAGACGATTGGTTGCGTCAAATCGTTTAACCGTTTCCCCATCCGAAATGCGATTCCATACCGCATGTGTGCGCGCAATGGCAAAACTAAGAGTTGCGAGACAACCTGATATACGAATACTGCCTAATGGAATATCTGCAAGGAGTGCTGTTTCCGCTACTATCAAGCCAGTCCATGCTGCTTGGAGACCGCCGAGTTCTGGTTCATTCTGCGGTTCCTGTAGGAACTCTAACAATTCGGGCGTGAGAAGGTGGCACCAAGCGGTTAAAGGGGATAAATCTCCTCGAAGTTGAGCAACGCGGCCGCACAACCGTCGGAAGTCTTCCTCGCGCGCGATCAAAGCTACAGGTTGAACGGGATCGTGAGGAATATTCCCTTTTTTCCAAATAACACCTGTTTCCCCGCTTTGTAAACGTTGCGGAGAAGACCATCTCGACCATTGAAAAGCAAGCCCGGCCTCACTGCCTTCTAGCAATTGATTTAATTCGCTCTCGGATGCCACGGTATAGCGATAATCAGGCTGCATATTGTTCACCAGCGATCTTTACTATTTTCGGAGTATCCTCTAGCCAAGGCCTGAGGTAGTGCACTGCTGTAATAAAGATCGAGACTTGTCTTCGCTCGTGTCACGACCGTGTAGTAAGTCTCATTATCGTAATGATGGCTCAAATCTTCACAGAACAACCAATGAACCGCTCGAAATTCGAGCCCTTTACATCCGGCCACGCTAAGGATACATACAGGGGTAGCGGGGTCAAAAGAAGGTTCGTAGTCGGTGTCGTTCTCGTTTTTAGAACGAATAATTTTGACCTTTCCCTGTAAACCATTACTTTTTTCGAGACGGTCCAAAACAACTTCTCGATCGTCGGTCTGTGCAACTACAACACCAAGACGATCTCCTTGACGTATAAGATCGGCATAAACCCTGATTTGCTTTTCCAATTTTTCTGCGGCTTCAGCCATTTGCCGCTCTCTGGAAAGGGGGCCATGAAGATCAATTGTACCCGGCTGTGGCCCTTCATAGTGGGCACTATCGGCTAAATTGGTTCCCGATTGGGGAACGAGGATGCGATCAGCCATGCGACAAATCTTTGGAACTAGTCGATAGTGAAACGGCAATGGGCGTTCTCGCAGGTTAGACACGTACTTACGGACGGCAGCCAATCCTTCAGCTTGCTTGTAAAGCTTTTGCCTCGAGTCACCTACTAAAAAAAGCACTCGTCCCCACTTTGATAAAAGTTTGACCTCTTCTTCCACAAGGTCTTGCGCCTCGTCCACGAAAATAGTGTCAAATTGTGGTAGATAATTTCGCTCCTTGAATTCATAAGCGCCTTCAGCAAGCTTGCGTTTCCAATCGATTAGGTTTTTCTCCCGGGAGGGTAGAGATTCTTTATGTTGACGATAAAGCCATCGAAGCCACTCTTCTATAGTTAGGACGAGGCTAGTTGGAAAAATTTCTTTGTTTTGGTAAACGCAACCTGTCTTTATGAACTCGGTCAATGAGCGGGTATAACTAAGAACTACGACATTTGGCATGTCTTGAGTTCGGGCAAACTGTGCGCGTCTCAATAGAACGTTCGTTTTCCCTGATCCTGGAGGTCCCAGAATTAAAGAATTTTCACTAAGCGGCACTTCCTCAATCAACTTTATCTGATGATTGTCTAACTGTTCTTTCCGAGCCCACCAAAGTGACATTTTTTCCCTTTCTCTTTGTTAACTTTGGGCCCGTCCGAGTGTAACTGCTAGCTCGGGAATTGCTAGCTCTATTTGAGTTGCGAGCGTAGATTCGGCACCTTGGTCATCTTGAACGTCGGGCAATGACAAGATCGCTTGGCGCTGCTCAGAATTAACAACTGCACTAATTTCAACGGAACTTCTAAACCAGTAAGCACCAAATCGAGAAAAAATACTTAGCACAACGCGTAATTCAGAGACGGTAAAACTATCCTCAGCCTCAACAGTTGGTACGTTCCAGCGAAATGTCAGTAGTTTGGAGTTGTCATCTCCGCCATGTTTTACAGTGTGCTCAGTGGTTGCGCCCTTGCGTCGCAATCGGTCTGAGATGACTTCTTCTAATATTTTTGCGATCTCTCGGACGCGTTCATGTTTTGATACATCAATATCATTTTTTCTTGCCTTCACTTCTTGTCCGAGACCTAGAAGTTGAAGCGAATGAGTTTTCTGTACGCCGGGGTCAGCAAGGAAATCCTCAAGATTTAGTGAAGAGCGCTGTTTCCAATCTTTGTCTAAAGCTCGACGTGCAATAAAAATCAAATCTTGATCGACCATATCTGAGCTGACTAGCGGAACTTCTGTGGCGACGATCCATGCAAATCGGTATCGATTTTCTTTCGACCTAGAATATTCCAGTTGGAAGATCGGCTCTTTCATGATCAGGTCGTGAAGGAGGGCGCCGAGTTGATAGACGGTCAATGCATGCCAAAGTGTTTCACCGGATTCAAGTAGTCGAAAAAGATATTCAGGCGGCGAATAACGTGCAGTCGCGAGCATTGGTAACTGCCCGTCGCGGTCAGCCCCAGAACCCACTGGATCTTTTATGTTACGAATAACCGAAATATCAAGCAGTGTAGCTTTTTCAAAATCGTCGGTTACAAATATATTTGCTGATTTTATGTCACGGTGACAGAGATGATTGTTTTTCAAAAAAATTGCCGCTTCAGTGACTTGGCTAACTATGTGACGAATTTTGGATGCGGGAATATCTGGCAAACGCTTCTCAAGTTCCTGGCCAGGAGCTCTGCTCATAAGCAGGTAAAGTCGATTTTCGAACATGCCTCCTTCATATACTTGAACCAGATAAGGGCAGTTATGATCGCAAAGCGCCAGCTGTTGCTCAATTCTTTTTAGTTCGATTTCTCCGTTCTGACCCGATGAAAATTCAGCATCGTATATTTTTAGCGCTCGTATTCCATCAGGCGAAGCGAGTTCAAACACCGGGGCAGTTCCGCCTGTACCAAGCTGAGCGCGAACTTTCCAGTCTGGGCCTTTCTTTTGGCACCAAAGGGTTGCGAGTCCGAGACTTTCTTCTAAGCTTGCCTGGTCACCCATTCAGCCTCTTGCTACGCATAAGCATCTGGAATGATGTCTAAATAATCTTTAAAACAAATTTAAAGGGGCCCAAGGATAATTAATGGGGGAGAAGGGTTGAATCGTACTTCAGATCTGATTATTGTGCAATCGGTAAGAGGTTATTTGAAACTCGAAAGTAAGTAACTAATAATTGTTGTAGGTTATCCACTTCTAGCAGATCGCATTGCACGCGGACGGCGAAAACGACTCTTTGCGCTAAGCATAACGAGGCGGGCAAGATGCCCGCCACCTGTCCAGCTACAAAAGCAGGAAGTTAGTTCTTCCCCACTAACTGCCGCAGCACAAACTGCAAAATCCCCCCATTAGCGTAGTACAGCGCTTCCTGAGGCGTATCAATCCGAACCAGCGCTTTAAAAGTTTTACCGCCGGCGCTGACCACCACCTGCTGTCCCGAGGAGAATTTTTCGATCAGCCCGCGCACTCCTTTGATCTCGAACACTTCGTCTCCGGTCAGGCCGTGGGACTGCGCGTTTTCTCCGGAGAGGAATTGCAGCGGCAGAATTCCCATACCCACCAGGTTCGAGCGGTGGATGCGTTCGTAACTCTCCGCGATCACCGCGCGCACGCCCAGCAGGCGCGGACCTTTCGCTGCCCAGTCGCGTGAGCTGCCGGAGCCGTATTCTTTGCCGGCAACAATCACCAGCGGCACGCCTTCGGCAATGTATTTTTCCGAGGCTTCGAAAATCGACATTTCTTTGCCATCGGGGAGATGCTTGGTGAAGCCGCCTTCGACGTTCACCATTTTGTTGCGCAGGCGCACGTTGGCAAATGTGCCGCGCACCATCACCTCATGATTGCCGCGCCGCGAGCCGTAAGAGTTGAAGTCGGCGGGCTTCACGCCCCGCTCTTGCAGATATTTTCCCGCCGGGCTGTCTTTCTTAATCGAGCCCGCCGGAGAAATGTGGTCCGTGGTGACGCTGTCACCCAGCACCGCCAGCACGCGCGCACTCGTGATGTCCTCAACCGGCGCGGGTTTCAGCGCCATGTCGTCAAAGTAAGGAGCGCAGCGGATGTAAGTAGACGACTCGTCCCAATCGTAAGTCTCGCCCTTGGGGACGGGCAGGCCGCGCCAGCGCTCGTCTCCGTGATACACCTCGCCGTAGCTGCGCTGGAACATATCGGAGGTGATGGATTTCGACATCGACTCTTCGACCTCACGCTGCGTCGGCCAGAGATCGGCAAGATACACTTCGCTGCCGTCGCGTCCTTTGCCAATGGGATCTTTGCGGAGGTCAATATCAATTTTTCCCGCCAGTGCAAAAGCAACCACCAGTGGCGGCGACATCAGATAGTTAGCGCGGACCTCAGAGTTGATGCGTCCCTCAAAGTTGCGATTGCCAGAGAGCACCGAAGCGACGACCAATTCTTTTTCGTCGATGACCTTGGAAACTTCCTCCGGCAGCGGGCCGGAGTTGCCGATGCAGGTAGTGCATCCGTAACCGACGATGTGAAACTTCAGCTTTTCTAAATAAGGCATGAGCTGAGCTTTTTCCAGATAGTCACGAACAACTTTCGATCCAGGGGCCAGCGAAGTCTTAACCCAAGCCGGAACCGTGAGACCTTTCTCAACGGCTTTCTTAGCCAACAACCCAGCAGCAATCAACACCGAAGGATTCGAAGTGTTAGTGCAGGACGTAATCGCAGCAATAACCACAGACCCATGCTTCAAAGCCGACTTCACATCTTTAGCAACATGCTCATGAACGTTAGGGTCTTCCACGCCGACGGCGGTCGGATTACCGCCTTCCTGTTCCCACCGAGTCTTGGCAGGGTTCCCATTAGCAGGCACCGCAGCCTTAGCCTTGGGTTTGATGAGAGAGGGCAAAGAAGTCCGAAAAGACTCCCCAGCCTGCGAGAGCACCACCCGATCCTGAGGCCGCTTAGGCCCAGCAAGACTAGGCTCAACCGAAGCCAGATCAAGCACAAGCAACTCCGAATACTCAGCCTCAGGAGTCTTCTCATCATGAAAGAGCCCCTGCTCTTTGCAATAAGCCTCAACCAGAGCAATCTGTTCTTCCGAGCGGCCCGTGAGCCGCAAATATTTCAAAGACTCTTTATCAACCGGAAAGATTCCGCAAGTAGCCCCATACTCCGGAGCCATATTCGCGATAGTGGCCCGATCAGCCAGAGGCAAATCCTGCAACCCAGGTCCGTAATACTCAACAAACTTCCCCACCACCCCATGCTTCCGCAGCATCTCAGTAATAGTCAAAACCAAATCAGTAGCAGTAGCCCCTTCGCGCAACCGACCAGTAAGCTTCACACCAACGACAAGCGGAATAAGCATAGAAACCGGCTGCCCCAACATAGCCGCCTCAGCCTCAATCCCCCCCACACCCCAACCAAGAACTCCCAATCCATTCACCATCGTCGTGTGTGAATCTGTTCCCACCAGAGTGTCGGGGTAGGCGGTGCGTTTTCCGTTTGTTTCATTTACGAAAACTACGCGGGCCAAGTATTCCAGATTGACCTGATGGACGATTCCGGTGTCTGGGGGGACGATTGCTAGATTTTTTAATGCGGTTTGTCCCCAGCGGAGGAAGGCGTAGCGTTCTTTATTTCTTAGAAATTCTAGTTCGGCATTTAGTTGGAAGGATTGTGGGGTGCCGAATTCGTCTACTTGTACTGAGTGGTCGATTACTAACTCTACGGGTTGTAGCGGATTAATTTTCTTCGCGTCTCCGCCGAGGCGCTTCATGGCATCGCGCATTGCGCCCAAGTCTACGACGCAAGGGACGCCGGTGAAATCTTGCAGCAGTACTCGGCTGGGGGTGAAGGCTATTTCATTTTCTGGTTTCGATTGACTGTTCCAGGCGGCTAGGACGCGAATTTCTTTGGCCGTCACATTGCGGCCGTCTTCGGTTCGCAGCAGGTTCTCTAAGAGGATACGCAGGGAGAATGGCAAGTGCTTGGTCGAGATGCCTTGTTTGTCCAGCGCATCAATGCGGTAGATTTCGTATTCTTTGCTGCCTACTTTAAGGACGGAACGACTGTTGAAGCTATTCATCGTGCGATGGCCTTCCTGAAAAGATCTCGCCTAACATTCTAGTTTAGTCGTTCTCGGCTAGATTGCGTAGGGCGGGGCATGTAACGCGGGATGACTAAGGTCTAGTGCCTCGCTTCGCATCGGCGGACGGCCGAGGCGGCTGTCACCACATGGCCATTTCTCCGACTGCCCTTATTATTCCACTATTTGAGAGAACCCAGGCCTTCTCTACGGACATCGAAACTATTAAGGACGCAATATTAAGGAGGTCTTTATGTACGTCATCGTTGGCGCAACCGGAAATACTGGAAGCGTGGTCGCAAACAAACTACTGGCCCAGGGAAAGAAGGTACGCGTAGTCGGGCGAAACCCTGAGCACCTCGCGCGCTTCAAAAAAGCGGAGGCATTTGTTGGGGACGTTACTGACGCAGAGACAGTGGCCAGGGCATTTGCCGGAGCCAAGGCGGTCTATTTGATGTTTCCACCTAATGTAAAAGTCCCTGACTTTATTGCTTATCAAAAGCAACTGACCGACGCTTTTGCTGCAGCCATTGAGAAAAATGGAATCAAGTATGCCGTGACGCTGAGCAGCGTCGGCGCGGACAAACCTGGAAAGAGCGGACCCATTGTTGGACTGCATCATTTGGAGGAGCGCCTCAATCGCATCCCCGGACTGAATGTTTTGCATTTACGCTCGGCTTACTTCATGGAGAACACGCTGGGACAAGCTGACGCCATCAAACAAATGGGATTTGCCGCTGGGCCGCTACGCCCGGAACTCACCTTCCCAAGTATTGCTGCACGGGACATTGGGGCCTTTGCCGGTGATGCGCTTTCACGGCTCAACTTCGCAGGTCCGCAGGTCCAAGAACTGCATGGGCAACGCGATCTCAGCTATGGCGAAATTACTTCCATTATTGGCAAAGCCATTGGCAAACCGGACCTCAACTATGTAACGCTGACCTACGATCAATTCCGCGACGCGCTAAAAAAACACATGGGCATGTCGGACAGCGCGGCTAGCCTGATGGAAGAGATGGCAGAGTCCATGGATACAGGCTATCTGCATCCTCTGGAAGCCAGATCGGCGCGCAACACCACACCTACTTCCTACGAAACGTTTGTGGCGGAAGAATTGGTACCAATCTATCAAGGGAAAGCAGCGGCATGATTGCAAGTGCTGCCTGCCTTCTTTGTTAAGGGAGGATTTTATACGGCAATAGATAGGTGAAGCCGGTGAAAACTTCCCATCTTGTAGAGGTGCTGGTCAAGCCCCGGTTAAAACCGGCGTCCAGCACCAGATTTTTTTTGGCGTTGTAATTGATCGCCCACAAATTCCCTACGGCGTTGCTTCGCAGGAACGGTTGGGAGAAGTGCCAGATTTCGCCGGAGAGCCCAAATTTTCCTGCCAATGGATGAGAGATGGAAAGTGTTTGACCGAATTGTGCGCGACTGGTTGAGCCGTTCTCCTGCTGATTGAAGATGAAATTAGTGTCGTAATGGAAGCCTTTTACGTCGGCGCTGGCCAAGATGAGCGCGGAGTTTTTGGCACTGCCGATGTCGAGATCGGGAGTGTCTCCGCCATAGACCTCGTGGAAGTAGCTGGCGGCGATTGTGGGTTTGGTGCCTTCTCCTTTATATAGGACGGCTTGAGCTCCTAGCGACACGCCTCCGGCTCCGTTTGTGGGTTGGTTTTCTACGCGCGAGTGAGCAAAGGGGCTTGCGCTTACCAGGAATTGGAGTCTGGGTAATATGGAAAGTTTCATTACCTCATTGAAGTTTGATTGTTCGGAGAATTCCGGAGAATGGTTGGCGTAGAGGTATCCGGTTTCGAATTGGAGATAGCCTACCGGGGTCAGGGTTGCGGGCGTGGATACGGTTGGGCGACCAGGGTTGGCGGAGACTTCGTCCTGAGATTGCTGTGCGGTTGCAGCAAGTGAAACGGCGAGACAAAATAGGATTAGTCGTCTTTGTTTTGAATAGAACATGTTTCGGCGTTTCCCGGCCCTATATTACCTTTTCACTCGCGGGCGAGTCGTCCGCGATCATCCAACCGAAACCTGCTGCCTTAACTTCCTGTGATTACCTGCCAGGCAGCCTTCAGTGAATCGGGCAGTCCATAGAGATCCATGCAAGTGATAATTATGGCACTGGTCCATCCTGCGGCCAGCAGGAACCAGCCGTTCTTCCACTTGCCCATTCGCCTGCTGGAGCTGGTGAAGTGGAGCAGAGGAAACATAGCAAATGGTAGTTGCAGTGCTAAAACCACCTGGCTCAATG
>CAWBXL010000155.1:0-14568 GCA_963792305.1 uncultured Acidobacteriaceae bacterium
TATGCGCCAATGATTCCAATCCAGTTGCGCGCAGTCCGCGAATTGGTCAGAAATGATTCAGTATTAAACGAAGGGTCCAGCGGAGAATACGAAGCCAGGGACAGGAAAAGAAGGAGCGCGGAGACGCACAACAAGAACCCAATCAGCTCATTGAGCCGTCGGTTGTTGGTAGGCACGAAAATCCGTGAAAAATAATTCATAGGCGTATCACGCACCTGTTTTAAGGCCACAACTTTCCATCCAGGCGCCACTACGCCAGAGCCATACAATTATGACAAGAACCAGGGCTGCCTTCAATCGGGAGTATCGAGTTAGGTATTCAGTAGTAAACATTGCCGGCTAGCCGACAAGTTTGTCAGCGCGTACTTTGTAAAACATTAAGGTTTGTGTCAGGGCATCGGCTTCAGCCATGCCGCTCAGAAACCGCGACCGAATTGGCGCTGATGTGGCGCGACTGTAGGAACGGTGTCCAGTTCTCGTGCAATTGCGCCCCATGGGCACGTCAATCAATATTGGAGATCGATTCGGCATGGCTGAAGCCGATGCCCCTGACACAAATCCTTCTTTTTACAAAGCGCACCACTACGCAAGTTTTCCAGCATAAACCAGCACCAGGACCCCGATCACAATCCGATACACCGCAAAAGGCACAAACCCATGTTTCCGGACCCAAGCCATGAACCACGCCACTGCCGCATAGGCCACGACAAACGAAACCACGAACCCAATCGCCAGAACTATCCACCCATGGCCATCAATTTGGCCGACCCCTATCGGATTCGCGCCTTTACCCATAACCGACTTCAGCAGGTCATAGCCGGTCGCGGCCACCATAGTAGGGATAGATAAAAAGAAAGAAAACTCCAGCGCCGAAGCCCGCGACATTCCCGCCAACTGTCCAGCGGCAATCGTGGACATAGACCGCGACGTTCCGGGGAAAACCGCAGAGAGAATCTGGCAAGCGCCAATCCAAATTGCCTGTCCTGTATTCATAGCTTCCATCTTCCAGGTATGAATACGGCTTGAGGCCACCGGGCCAGCCGTTTCCGCGCGAGCGTTCATGGCATCCACAATCCACATGACAACTCCACCTATCAGCAGGGAGGTCCCCATGATGGTAAGACTTTCAAGGTGCTTGCCAATCATTTTGCTCAGAAGAAATGCCGGAATGGCTGTAACCACAAACGCAATTAACGTCAAACCCAGAGGATGGGTCAATGCCGTTCGGTCTCCATTTTCACCTCGGGGAAAAGTCGAGAGAAACTTGATGATGCGTGCGCGAAAGTAAATCGGCAAACACAGGATTGCGCCCAACTGAATCACAATGCTGTACATCTTCCAATAGCCGTCAGTCAGGCTGATATGCAGCAACGCTTCCGAAATTCGCAAATGCGCTGTAGAACTGACCGGCAGAAATTCGGTAAGGCCCTCAATAATTCCCAAAACCACTGACATTAAATAATCGTGCAAGCTTCCTCCACCGAGATGTGGGGAGAGTATCTCAGAAATCATGAGAGAAATGTTTGACGAATGGTTACTGGATGGCATTTCCCCAGGTCGGCACATCCTGCTGAATCAAAAATACCAGTCTCAAAGCGCGCGCTCCCCAATCTGAATCGGGATATTGCGATGCCACTTTCTGGGCCAAATTCAACGCCTTGGTCTTCGCTTCGTCAGACTTTTTGGGCGTATCTTCAGACTTGTAAATCTGAATCAAAGCCGAGTACCGCCAAGCCGCGTCGTATAGCGCTTCCGATGCCTTGGGTGACTGCGGATGCTCGTTGGCGTATTTCTCATAAGTGTCCGCTTCCTTCTCAGGACAGCGCGACGCGCCCTTCCAGTCCCCGCACATTTTGTTGTCGAGCACAGTGAATGCTGCCAGCTCGGCCCACTTGGTCCCGGGAAATTTCTTCATCACCAGCTTCATCCACTCCGGATCGATCTCCCCACGCAGATAAGCGTCCTGTTCTTGCGCCGAAGGCTTGGTCATGACATCGGCTTTTTCTAACTGCCAACGAATGTCAGCCGCGCGATAGAGCGCCTCAGCCGCTAATGGGGAAGTAGGGAACAAGTCATATACACGATAGTAGAGCCGCAAAGCGTCCAAATCCGCCCCACGCCGTCCGTGCCGCCGGCTGGCCTCATCTTCTGAGTCGACCGCTTCGCCATAGAGAATTTTTGGTCCGTCAGGATTAGTCTGTAACACAATTCCTTTGTCGATAATCCATCCGGAGACGATGCGTTCTTCGGTGGGTTTAGTGGCAACATTTGCCTGCACATGCAGCCACTCCCGGCTTTTCTCCAGGATCACAACTTCGCGCCCGCGCGTTACATCTCCGAGATGCGCCGAGTCAGTGCTCGGGGACAGATACATTGGCGCTAGGCGCACGCAGGCGCCGTGGGAATAGTCAGCCGCGAATGCCGCGGCGGCAAAAAGAAAAAATGCGGCAGCAAGTAAAAGAAGTTTTCGAGTCATAGAAGCGTGCAGATCACGAGGCCTTCGAGCGAATCCGCGCCAGGAGTTCGGGCTCGACGTTCCCTCCGCTGATCACCGCGACATTCATTTTAGTCTGAGGCAGCTCATCCCGATGGAAAAGAAACGCAGCCGTAGCTACGGCCCCACTGGGTTCAGCCACCGTCTTAGGGTTAGATGCGAGTAAACGGGTGGCTTCGAGGATTTCTTCCTCGGTTACGGTCACAATTTTGTCTATATAACGCCGGATATGCTCGAAATTGATGGCTCCCACACTCTGCGTGCGCAGCCCATCGGCAATAGTTCGAGAAACCTGTTCGGCAGGGAATTCAACAACCTTGCCCTCGCGGAAACTTGCGAAGCAATCGGCAGCAAGTTCCGGTTCAACCCCGATCATCTTTATTTTAGGATTGCTCAATTTGATAGCTGTTGCAATTCCACTGCTCAATCCTCCGCCACCGATAGGCACTAACACACACTCAACGTCCGGCATATCTTCCAGAATCTCCAACCCAATCGTCCCCTGCCCAGAAATAATCTTTTCATCGTTATAAGGTGGAATGACGGCGTACCCATGCTGCGCGGCCAGTTCCTCAGCTTTTGTCTGCCGTTCCTTGCTGCCAGGGCCTACAACGACGATTTCCGCTCCCAACGCTTTTGTAGCTTCACATTTAGTGGCCGGCGCATTGTTCGGCATTACCACGACACACTTCACTCCCATCGCGCGAGCAGCATAAGCCACTCCTTGTGCGTGATTGCCGCTGGAGTAAGTAATGACTCCACGCTGACGATCTTGCTCTGGTAAACACGCAACTTTGTTGTACGCTCCGCGCAGTTTGAATGCGCCGATGGGTTGCTGATTTTCAGGCTTAAGGAATAGCTTGCCGTCCGATTTCGTTGCAGAGGAATGATATTCAATCAATCTAGTGCGAACTGCCACATTGTTAAGGCGAATCTGGCCTTCTCGAATGTCGTTGAGTGTCACCATAGTCCGTAAGCAGAATACACGGGTAGAGCGCACCCAGAGTTTCTTCTTGACATCATGATGTTCGTAATATAGCATCATGATGTGCGAACCACGTTAACGCTTGACGACGACGTTACCAATTTGTTGAACAAGGAAACGAAGCGTGCAGGTTTGTCGTTTAAACAGGCAGTAAACCACTATCTGCGTCTTGGGTTAATGGCAAGCAAACAGCCTGTTTCCAAGCCATTCAAGATAGTGCCGCGGGGCCTCGGACTCCCGCCAGGCCTGAACTATGACAATATTGGGGAGCTGTTAGAGATCCTCGAAGGCCCGTATCACAAGTGATCGTTCTCGATGCTAATCTCCTTCTTTACGCATACGATGGTAAATCTTTACATCACAGCAAGGCCTACGTATGGGTAACGCAAATCTTCTCCGAACCGGACCCGATCGGTTTGCCATGGCAGACTATATCCGCATTTTTACGGATTACTACTAACAATAAGCTTCCAGGAAATCGATATAGCGTTGAAGAAGCTGCCCAAGTCGTTGACGAATGGGTAACACGCCCGAATGTTCGCATATTATCGCCGGGCGACGATCACTGGCGTTTGTTTCGCCGAATGGTAGTGGAGGGACAAGCCTCAGGAGCGCTCGTCAGCGATGCTCGTTTGGCTGCGTTGACAATTGAGTATGGAGGGGTACTGCATACAGCAGACAGAGATTTTGCTCGCTTTCCAGATTTACGATGGAAGAACCCGCTAACCTGAAAATATATCAGCTTAGGCGTTGTGCTAAAGGCTGACGTTCTTCAGCTCGAGCGCTGTGTCTCAAAACCGAGCTGATATGCCTAAATCTCTAGTATTACCGGCATAATCAGCGGCCGCTTCTGCGTTTGCTTGGAAATATACCGTTTCAAATCCGCCCGGATCTTTTCTTTGATCACACCGTAGTCTGCACGCTCTTCGTCGCTTGACTGTTCCAGCGTCTGCATGACAATCTGCCGCGCACCATCCATCAAACCATCTTCTCCGGGGTTAAAGCCGCGAGTCACAATCTCAGGTGGAGGCCCAACATCTCCCGTGAGCTTATGAATAGCAATGATCGGAAGCACAATCCCGTCCTCACTCAAGTGCCGACGGTCTTTGACAATCAAATCCTCGACCACATCCACGCGCGATCCAGAGTCAATACAAACCCGGCCCACATTTACTTTCCCGGCTTTGCGCGCGCCAAGCTCGTCAATCTCCAGAACGTCGCCGCTTTCAATCAACATGACGTTTCCCACCGCGCCGTGCATTGACTTTGCCAGCTCGGCATGCAATTTTAGCTGACGGTATTCGCCGTGCACCGGAACAAAATATTTAGGTTTTACCAGGTTAATAATTAACTTCAGCTCTTCCTGACTGGCATGTCCGCTGACGTGAATCGGTGGCGCCGAGCCATCGTCGTAAATCACATGCGCCTGGCGGCGGAATAAATGATCAATCACCCGATAGATGGCCTTCTCATTCCCCGGAATTATGCGGGATGAGAGCATGACCGTGTCGCCCTTCTCAATCTTGGCATGCTTGTGATTGTCCACTGCCGCCCGCGACAGCGCCGACATAGGCTCGCCCTGCGTCCCGCTGATCAATATGCAAACTTTGTTGTCCGGAAAATTTTTAATTTCGCCCGGATGAATCAGCAGACCCTCGGGAATTTCGATATAGCCTAAATCCTCCGCAATCTCTGCGGAACTGTTCATGGAGCGGCCGACAAATGCGACTTTGCGTCCGTGCTCCCATGCCATCTCTACTGTCAGCTTGATGCGATGAATGGATGAAGAAAAGCAGGAAACAAATAGTCGTTGTTTAGCGCTGGCGAATATTTCTTCAAACTTCTGCCGCACTGCGCGTTCGCTGGGTGTGTAGCCCCGACGCTCCACATTGGTAGAGTCCTGCATTAATAAAAGAACGCCTTCTTTGCCGTACTCCGCAAAGGAATGCAGATCAAACAATTTATTGTCGGTAGGAGTCGGGTCAACTTTGAAATCGCCGGTATGAATAATGACTCCCAGCGGAGTATGAATGGCCAAGGCCACACAATCCACCAGGCTGTGCGTGACTTGAATAGGATGGACCGTGAAAGGTCCTACCTTGAAACGTTCGTTGGGTTTAATCTCCCTCAGGTCGGCATCGTCAAGCAGTTCGTGTTCATCGAGTTTGTCTTCGACATAGGCCAGTGTGAATTCAGTTCCCCACACCGGCACATTTAACTCAGAAAGGATCCAGGGCAGGGCGCCAATGTGGTCTTCATGCCCATGGGTAAGAACAATCCCGCGAACCTTGTCCCGATTTCCATCAGGTAGGAGATGTCGGGCACAACAATATCCACGCCCAATAACTCCGCTTCGGGAAACATAAGGCCGCCATCGATGACTAGGATGTCATCACCCCAGCGCACCGCCATGCAGTTCATTCCAAATTCGCCCAGACCGCCCAAGGGCACGATATGCAGCTTTCCAGTTGGCATGAGAACTCTTGATGCTAGCACAGGGAGGTGTGCACGAATCAGCAGTTGCTTTTGAGCAGGAGGGCCATTCCGTCCGCATTTGCCAAAGAAGCGTAATTCGCCAGCGGAAACTTGGGGCATTGCTCCACTGACTTGGCGACGCTCTGTACCACTTTGACCACATGTTCGGCCCCGAAGCTCTCTCGATGAAGCCCGGAAATGCCTACTAGCAGTTCTTTGACTAAGGTAAATACGATGCACATCATGAGAAATTCAGTGAGGGGATCGTTGGCGTTGCCGCGGGGATCCAATCCGTAAGGAAACCGCGTGCGGAAGACATAGTTAACCAGAAAATTTTCCAGCATGTAAGGGTGCTTTTCCAGAAACGGCCCGCAAAATCGAGCATTGTTTTCCTCATAAAAAGAAGCGCAGTTTTCGATGAGGGTCCCTTCTTCACAGTGGATTCCCTTCAAGAAATCCTTGATACACTCCCGAAATCGAGGGTGTTTTCCCGCTGTAGTTTCCAGATGACGCTTGATAATTTCCAGTACGGTAGCAAGTTGCAGAGGAGTGCGGACAGGTATGCCGTCCATAGCGGAACGCAATTTGTCCTCGACGATCATCTCGGAGTGTTCCTTCAGCAACTGAGGTATAAGCTCAAGGCGCTGGGCGTCGGTGATCTCGTGCAACCGCTTGCAAAACATTCCCAGCAAGAAAAGTCTCTGCCATAGCGGATAATTTCGGTCGCGAAGCAATAACAAAGTGAAAGCCCTGATGTCCCAAAGAAACTGATGTGGAGAGCCATTTGCTTTAACTGAATGTTCTCCCCTGCGGACGAAGCGATGGTAGCGCGGGACGCCAGGGTCCTCAGGCTGGGCCAAATCTGGATTGAGAAGCACAAGCCGCGCCGCCTCAGGGCAGGCAAGCATCAACGCAGTTTCCCGCAGACCATCGATCGTCTGTGTGGCCCGAGGATAGTTCGCGCAAATGTCCGGCAGATAATGCTCTCCATGCTCCAGTTGAATACTGCATAAGCGTTCCGCGGATAGAAATGGGCAAGTACACGATGAAGTGAGCTGGATGCGCGCATACTCCGCCGCACTGGCATTTGCTATGACGATGAGGTGCTTATCTATCTTGGGTTTAAAGCTGGGAATCGCTTGCAATCCTTCATAAGCATCCCGGTCAATCACTACATCCCAGCCTTGGCAACAGGTGTCCTCGCAGTCAGGCCCGATGCAGCGGAAAGCTTTGGCGTACTGTGGGCGAAGGTTTCGCAGCATCGGAGAACTTCCTCTTAACAGGTTGTCATAGAGAAGGATGATCATCCCCTTCGGAGCACACTCTCTTGGACAATGGCCGTGTCAGAATGGATTTTGAGAACAATTCGGGAACAAGTATTGGGTCATACTGCTGCTTGCGAAGCATTGCTGCTAACAATCCAAATTTTGGCAGGTACCCTTCGGGGCAACGCACTATGATTGACCCACTATGCCGTTACCAGCTGATCTGCTCACCCGCCGCTCTTCGCATTTCGTTTTATGGCGTCCGAACCAGTCAGCCATCCCGCCGTTGCTGATCTGCGGAAAATTTGCACCCGGAAATCCTCCTACGTTAACCAATAAACGTCAGTTTCCTATGAACCCCGCCCCGGACGTCAGCGGCCTGTGGGAACTGGCGGCCACAGCTTGTGGCTTCAGCGAAGGCGATATAGTCCACTACTGGTTTGAGGTAGACGACACGCATCCGCATCGAGACACTTCGCAACGCGTTCGCTGCACCGACCCCACAGCACATACTGTGGATTGGCGTTTAACCGAGGATTCCGGCAAGCAGCCCGCAGCTGTGGTCCAGTTCACAGGTGGACAACTCGTTCCTTGTGATCCAGGTGGGGAAAAGCCTGACTTTACCAACGATGTTTCCCTCAACCGTTTGCCACCAAATAATGGGTTGGTTATTTATGAGCTGCCAACGGCATGGACACGCACCGATGGCGAAGGCCCACAAGAAACGAGTGACGGGAGCTTCCGCGATGTCCGTGCGTTAGTGGATGAAACTGTTGGTGGCGCGAATTTTGAAGGCTCGCCGGTGGTCGAACTCGGCCGCTCTTATCTAACCGAATTAGGGATCAACGCTCTTGAATTGCTGCCGCCCGCCGACAGTTTCTTCAAACGGGAATGGGGATACGACACCGCCCACTTCCTCGCGCCGGATCACGATCTGGGCATGCCGGAAGGGAATTCATCGTCCACAGCCAACCATGACATCGCCGCGCTGATCGTAGCCTGCCACCAACACGGCATAAGATTTTTTGTAGACATGGTCATGGCCTTCGGCAAGGAGGAACCGTACCAAACTATAGACTTCGACAACTTCTGCATCGAGGATGCGCAAGACCACCGCGATGACCCTGATGCCCTAACTTCCGGACGGGCCGATGGCCATCAAGACGTCCGCGACGGTTTCGGAAGCACTCTATTCCGTTATACACGCCAGCCCGGCGAACCAGTTTACGATCCGATCTCAGGCGCAAACACCGTGAATATACCGGCGCGCCAGCACATGTTCACCTACCTCACGCGCTGGATGCGTGACTTCCGCATTGACGGGATACGCATGGACAGCGTGGAAAATGTAGCCAACTGGGACTTCATTCGTGATTTTAAAAATCGCGCCCGCGACCTCTGGAACGAACGCTGGACAGCGCAAGGATTGGGCGATGGAGCAAACTCCAGATTTTTGGTCGTAGGCGAAGAACTCACACAGCCCATGGCGTTGCTCACGCAAAGCCGTTTGGACGGGCTCTGGAACGACAAATTCCGCGCCCTGGTCCGCGCCGCTCTCATCGGCCAAACCGAAGATGGACTCAGCTTCGAAGACACCGTGCGCAAAGCCATCGACTGCCGCGCGCTAAGTTTCGCCGATGGCGCTCAGGCTATCAACTATCTGACATCGCATGACGTAGAGGGAGTTCGCAAGGAACGCTTATTTAATTTCTTCAGCAGCGTTGGTGTGATTGACATTGAACGCAGAGTGAAACTGGCATTTGTCTGTCTGCTGACCGCCGTGGGAATTCCCATGATCCTTGCCGGTGAAGAATTTGCCGACCAGCACGACCGTTTCGACAGTCAAGGGCACGTCAGCCAGGATGGCGGAAAGCAAGTTGATCCGGTGGATTTCAGCCGTTTACAGGATGATTGGCGTCAACGGATTTTTGCTTACGTAAGTAAACTGGTAAAAGCCCGCACCAGTCTCGCTGCTTTGTCAGTGAATGACACCAATTTCATCCACACCGATTTTGACGACGGTAAACGAGTGCTGGTCTGGCAGCGGGGGAACAATCAACAGCCTCCCGTTATTGTTGTGGCAAATTTTTCTGATTTTGTAAGTGATGGAGGTATCTCTGGCGAATACCGGGTCCCTAACTGGCCGGCAACTCCTCCGGGAAAACGGTGGCACGAAATAACACAAGATAGGCTGGTTGCGCCGGAATCCGTGGGACGTGAACCAATATTCTCATGGGAAGCAAAAGTGTATGCGTTAGTGGAAAACTGAAATATTAGTCATTCATAAAGCTTCTTCTGTATGCAGGGGAAGATGTCCCCTAAGCTAGCCTTTTGCATCTGAACTGGGTTACTGTTGATTCACATGCAGGAAACATTGCCCAAGTCCTGGCTCCGCCGCAAGGTGGAAAATACGCTACGGCATTCGTTCACTCGGGCTTATGAGACCGTCCGCGTAGATCCGCAAAAGTTTCTCTTACAATTGCGCGCTGCCTACAACTTACCCATCAGCAGCTATCATGGAATTTTCTCAGTAGAAATAGCTCGGCTTGACGAAGTTGCCAATCGTATTGTGCGGAGCGGCATGAAAGTAGCCGCTACTGAAGGCGCCGGGTTCGGATTGGGTGGCCTGATCACAATTGTTCCCGACCTGGGCATTCTTTCCGCCATTACGCTTCGCACGATTCAAAAATTAAGTTTGCTTTACGGTTTTGAATTCAACACTGATGAAGAAACAGCCGAGCTATGGGTCGCTGCCGCCAGTGCCGCTGGGGTAGATATCAGTCGTGAACTGATCGAAAAAGAAGTCGTGAACAAATTTGTTCCCAAGGTGATCCAGCGTATCGCTGCCCGCGCCAGTACTGAAGTGGTAGAAAAATGGGCAGGGCGTATGATCCCCATTGCCAGTTCGGCGATCGGCGCAGGGCTGAATTATTACTTCGTCCGCGCCTGGGGCCGTCGCGCTCAGGACCACTTCCGGCAAAGGCATTTAGAGCAACGCCGCAGCATGGAAGCTGCGCGAGCCCTGTCAGCAGCAGAACCTGCCCGATTACAGTCTTGATCGGTTATCTGTGATTGAATAGTCCTACCCAACATGCGCGAATTCCAATGTGAAGCAATTCTGTTCGACCTCGACGGAGTCCTGGTCGATTCCACAAAAACTGCCATCGCGATTTGGACTGCCTGGTCGGAGAAAAACGGAATTCCACCGGCCAAAACCCTGGATATCATCCATGGCCGTCGCACTACTGAAGCAGTAAAGATTCTAACGCCGCATCTCGACGCGGAGTCCGAGGCCGCGAAACTCGAATCTGGTATCACTCACCCAAAGGGAGGCACCATAGCCATAGCAGGCGCAGCCACGTTATTACGCTCCTTGCCTGACGACCGCTGGTGCGTAGTAACCTCAGGCTTAAGAGACTTTGCCAAACTCAGATTGCGGGGTGGTGGATTACCTATACCCCGAATATTGGTTTGCGCGGAGGATGTCGTCAACGGCAAACCGCATCCCGAACCTTATTTAAAGGGGGCGCAGCTTCTTGCGGCAGATCCAGCAAAATGCATCGTTGTTGAAGATGCACCTAATGGCATCCGCGCAGGCCGTGCTGCCGGGATGAAAGTGATCGGGCTTTCGACAACCTATCCCGCATCCGAACTAAAAGAAGCAAATGTTGTTGTCGCAACTTTGGAAGATCTAACCGCGAACAGCGCCAATGGCCAACTGACGATTCACACAAAAAACTAACGCAGCCACTCCTCCAGCTCAATGCCGCGGTCCGTCTTCTCATCGCGATACTTAACAATCACCGGCGTATACAAAGACAAATTCCAATCTGCGGCCGGCCCTTTTTTTACCGCTCGCGATCCCGGCACTACAACCGCATTTTCGGGCACTTCCAACGGTTGCTCGGCAGTAGCCCGATAAACTTCGCCCTTCACCAGATCATAGAGTGGAGTCGAGCGCGTCAAAATCGTCCCAGCCCCGAGCACCGCGCGCGTACGCACCAGAGTCCCTTCGTAGACTCCGCAGTTTCCGCCGACCAAAACATCATCTTCAATAATGACCGGTACCGCATTAATTGGCTCCAGCACACCGCCAATCTGGGCAGCGGCACTCAGATGCACATGCTTACCAATCTGCGCGCACGATCCAACCAGTGCGTGCGAGTCCACCATAGACCCTTCATCCACATAAGCGCCGACATTGATGTACATAGGGGGCATGCAAATTACGGAGGGCGCGACGAAAGCCCCACTTCGCACCGAAGACCCCCAGGCACCACTCGCACTCGATCAGCGATAGAAAAATGCCGGGCAGGGAAAGTATCCTTATCCACAAATGACAACCCATCCTCCGCACCCATCTCCTGCAATTCGCCTAGCATGAATCCCAGTAAAATGCCTTGTTTGACCCAGGCATTGACGGTCCATTTGCCATTCAGTTTTTCCGCCGCACGAATTTTTCCGGATGTGAGCGCATCACGAAACTCCAAAAAAGTTTGGCGCGCAGAAAGATTACTGGTTACACCACCGGACGCAAGATTTTCAATCGACTGTTGAAGTGATGACATGTAGGGGCAGTATAACGGATGAAAAAGCGTAAGGCTTTACTCAGCGATCTCCGCGTCTCCTTTGCGTCCTCTGCGGTTAAGGATTTTTAGCTGTAAATCTTAAATCGCTGAGAAAAATCCGCAGGGGTAGCCGAGTAATATCAAATGCACTTGCACTCGCTGCGGATCAGCACATTCTGAATTGTATGTGCTGCTTGCCGCGCATCCGACAGGGAAGTATAAGGCCCATGCCATTTGGCATGATTCGCATCATGCCCGGCGGGACGCCCCTTGCCATGATTGCACTGACCACAGGACGAGCGATGCAACACGATCTTGCGCGGCCCGGCAGTCCAGTTTTCATAAACAAAAAAGTCATGCACCTCCGGCGCAGCCGCGGCAGCCTTGGTGATCAGCCCCGCTTCAGTGGCAACTTTCTGAAGTTTGGAGCGGGTGTCGCGCCGCATCGGAACCAGAGGTAGCCGATAAACTTCCTCAATCTTTCCCATCATGGCCAGTACAGCTTTCACCGGCAGCGGGCTCGACTCAATAAAGTTGGCTTGCATCAACGGCAAATATTTCCGGCAGATCTTACGCGCCCCGTCCCAATCGTTGTTGAGTGCAGCGCGTGTCATCGCAGACATCTCAGCCGGGATCTCATTCGATGCCACCGAAATAACACCTACTCCGCCCAAAGCAATTACCGGCAGAGTTACGGCATCATCGCCTGAAAGGACACAAAAAAGTCTCCGGCACCAGCCCGCAGATTTCGGCAATCTGATTGACGCTCCCGCTGGCTTCTTTTACTCCCACAATATTGGGGACATCGGTCAAACGAACCAGTGTGGCGGGTTCAAGATTCGCGCCCGTACGTCCGGGAACGTTGTACACAATGATCGGCTTGTCCACTGCTTCAGCGATCCGCGGAAATGGCGATACTGTCCTTCCTGCGTAGGCTTGTTGTAGTAGGGACTGGCGGTGAGGACCGCATCCACTCCTGGCCGTGCTGCAACTTCTTTCGCTTTCGCCACAGCGTCGTTGGTGGAGTTCGAGGTGGCCCCGGCAACGATCGGACGCGGCCCGCTGTAACTTCCACCGCTAGATCGATCACATGCAGCCATTCATCGTGTGTGAGTGTCGGAGTTCCCCCGGTAGTACCGCAGGGAACTAAAAAATCAATCCCAGACTCCACCTGCCAAGCCACCAGATTGCGGAGGGCCGATTCGTCAATCGGCCATCCTGAAGGAAAGGAGTTACCAGCGCTGTACCACAGCCACGAAGTTGCATGACATAAAGATAACGCGAATCGGCCAGCGTTCAAAATTTAGATTTCCGGTTCGTAGGTGAGTTTGCCAACTGGATGGTAAGGATTGCTATTTTGTCGATCCTGGCCCGGAGAAGATCGTCATCTACAGTTCACGCCAAATATCCTTGAAATCGTAGAAGCCCTTCTTACCATTCAACCACTCCGCAGCCCTTAGCGCACCATCAGCAAAACCACGGCGAGATTTGGCGTCATGACGCAAGATGATGGTATCGTTGAGCGAATCCAATACCAACTCATGCATGCCGACGACTTCACCTTCTCGCGCCGAGGTGATTTCTACTTTGGGCCCGCCAGATTGTACAAGTACCTGCTGCAACATGATGGCAGTGCCTGAAGGTGCGTCGACCTTGCGCACATGATGGGTCTCCGAAATTGCTCCGGAGTACTCCAGTTTGAACCCAGCATTCAGAGCTTTGGCAACTTCAAAAAACAAATTCACACCGACCGAAAAATTGGCCGCATAGACGAACCCAATGCCCGAGTTTTCGACGATCCGCCGGACTTCGGGAATCTTGCCATACCACCCCGTCGTTCCGACCACGAGGTTTTTGCCGCTGCGTGCACATCCGGCAATGTTGTCCATGACGGCATCCGGAGTGGTGAAATCGATCACGACATCAACGTCACTAAGTTTTTCAGGGGTTAGAGCTGCGCCGTGAGCATTTTCATCGATGTCAATCGCGCGAACCTGATGATTGCGTGCGGTGGCCAGAATTCTCAATCAGAGTCCCCATCTTTCCGCGACCGAGAATCAATAAGTTCATATGTTGTAGTCTCTAGTGCGGCTTCTGTGGTTAAAGGATTTTAATCCGCATTCCCTTTTGAAGATCGTATAAGTGGCCTATGATCGGGTCAATGCCACTATTCATACGGTTTTGAGCGCAATTCTGATAAAAGTGACGCGAGAACCTTGAAATGAACCTTTGAAGAGGGGTCGAACGGGAGTTGAAAAGGATGATTTTGTGTCTCATCCACGGGATCGAATCTTCCGCTCTACTGCGCAAGTGCTTTTGGATGAAAATCTCTTCACGCGGCGGTATGCAGGGGAATGGGTGTACAATCGGTGCCGTTTTTGGAGTGAAACAACCGAAGATCCTTAATAAGGACGCATCCAAAGCACCTATGGCAAGCCTACCGCGAGACTGGAAACGAAGGGTACTAAATTGGATCGCAATACTTCTTCTACCAGCCGCAGTCATCGGGGTCGCGAATGTTCTGTGGAAGGCCCCGACACCAGCCGTTGCCTCCTTCAAGTGCGATTGCGATGTACATCTTGGCGGTACTATTTTTGGCTTTTTTGCACGATAAAGTTCCTTTCCTGAACAAGATGATGAAGTGGTTTGTCACCTATGTGGTGAGCCCATTCGTAATAAGCCCTATCTTATTGTTTGTCGGTAACAGCACAAATCGCCGTTTATTAAAGGAAATTCACAAAAGAGCACGTGACTGAACCAAGTAGAGGTAAATGAAAAAAG
>CAWBXL010000156.1:0-17166 GCA_963792305.1 uncultured Acidobacteriaceae bacterium
TTTGTTCTGCTGCTTTGGTTCGGTTGCGTATTGCTTGATACGCCGCCTACCTTGTCCGTGACTGATGCAGTGCTGTTGTCCACCAATGCGGATTCCGTGGTACTGGTCATCCGTTCCGGCCAAACCACCCGTCAAGCGTTGCGCCGCGCGCGCGATTTGCTGGTACGAGTGAATGCGCGCATCGCCGGGGTACTGCTGAACGCGGCCGACCTCAAATCCGCGGACTACTACTACTATTACGAGTATCGCGGAAAATATGGAAATCGCTATTACACGGCGGACGAATTGACCGATGGCAGCGAGCCAATGAAATCAGAGGGTTCCGAGCCGCGGGCCGGGACAGGTAGCGCGTAACCCAGGATATAGGGCATTGTTGTCTCTGGAAAGCATGTTGCCATGCGAATCCCGCTTCGAAATCGAACGAGCAGAATCTTACTTTTGGGCGGAGGCGTTCTTCTGGCAGTGTTCTACGCCGCCATCTCCGGTGTTGATTTTTTGGCTGCACATTTTTCGGAGATTGCCACTTTATCCAGCTTGCAGCGTGCTGTCCGCCTTCAACCCAGAAATGCAGAATATCAATACCGGCTGGGCCGCTATCTCTCACTGGTAGAATTATCTCCTGCGCAGGCCAAAGCACCATTTCGCGCTGCGGTCGCTTTAAATCCACACCAGGCACGATATTGGATGGCACTTGCCGGGACCTATCAATTATTGGGGGATGACCAGAGACAAGGCACGTCACTGGAACGCGCATTGGCGGCTGAACCGACGACTCCCGAAGTCGCCTGGGAGGCGGCAAATTTCTATATTGTGCGGGGAGATATATCCGCGTCATTGAAGAATTTGCGCGTCGTGTTGGCCAACGACCCTTATCTTCCCCCCAATGCTCTGCAACTTTGCTGGAGGATCCAGCCCGACGTTGACTTTCTTCTGCGGGAAGTGGTGCCCCCTTTAACCAGCATTAATTCAATTTTTCTCGAATTTTTGGTTTCTAGCAATGAGACGTCTGCCGCTGCCAAGGTATGGGACAGGCTGGTTGCGTTGAACCAACCGATTGACAGACGATACGTTTTTGGGTACGTCCGCTATCTTGTGGCCAAGCAAGAGCCAGACCAAGCACGCATGGTGTGGCAAAAAGCCGCAAACCTGTCCGATCTAGCCTCTTATCAGCCGTCGGCAGAAAATTTGGTGGTAAACGGAGATTTCAGCCAGGAAATCCTGAATGGAGGATTTGATTGGATGTACCACCAGTCGCCGGATATTTCACTTACGCTTGATCCCACTCAATTTCACTCTGGCCACGGCTCCCTCCACCTTGAACTTGATAGCAGAGGGATCGAAGATACCGGAATCCGGCAGCTTATCGCGGTGAACCCGAACACTTCTTACCAGTTCTCGGCTTACTTCAAAGCCGAATCGTTGGAAGGTGCGGGTGGATTGCATTTTGTTATGCAGGACCTGTACTCGGCAAAAACTTATTTCACCAGCGAAGACTTTACTAATGTGGATTTCTGGAAACAGGCCACAGGTTCGTTCACTACCGATGACAATACAAAATTAATGGTATTGCGTATCCAGCGCTTGCCTGCCGGAAGCCCGATCAAAGGCCGCGTATGGGTTGATGGTATACGTCTATATCCGGTGCAAGCGCAAGGCGGTGGCCATTGAGAGCTGCTTTGCGTGTTGAACCTGACGTCACTGGCGCAGCCCCTCGGGGGACACAAACCACGCTCCTTGAGCAAGTGACCTTTTACGGCATTTTCGGGCTCCTGGGATTTGCTCCGTTGGCCTTCGGAGCAGTCCAACCCTGGTCAATTTTCATTCTGGAATCTGCGGCTGCGGGGCTTTTTGTATTGTGGCTGCTAGCGCAGACAAAGTCGGGCGATTTGCGGATCTCAGAAAGCCCGTTGTTCGCACCCATGGCAATTTTTGGGGGGTTGATTGCGCTGCAAGTTCTGGCCGGACGCACCGCCTATCGCTTCCAGACAATCCACCAGGGCATGCTGTACTGCGCATATGGATTGCTTTGTTTTCTCGTGGTGCAATGCCTGCGAAAAACTTCGCAAGTAAATTTCCTGGCCTACGCTGCCACAATTTATGGCTTTGGTATAGCGGTATTTGCAATTTTCCAAAGTGTCTCCTCGAATGGGCAATTGTTCTGGTTCGTGACTCCAAGTTCCGGGGGATGGATCTACGGGCCCTACGTAAACCACAATCACTATGCGGGACTCATGGAGATGTTGATCCCTGTGCCGTTGGTCGCGGCACTCACTCACCTGGTGCACAAGCAACAAAAAATGTTGGCGCTGGGTGCTGCGGCAGTCATGGCAAGTACGATTTTCCTTTCCGGATCTCGCGGCGGCATGATCGCTTTTCTTGTCCAAATGACAATCCTGGGAATATTTCTAGTCAAACGAAAAAAAAACCGCGCGCTGGCCTTCGCGCTTGCTGGCTTTTTAGTCATTCTTATCGGACTGGCGATATGGCTTGGAGGCAGCGAACTTGGCAATCGCCTAATCAGCATCCGCAGCGAAAGCAGCACTGAAATCTCCGGTGGGACACGTCTGGCCATCGTGAAAGACAGTTGGAAAATGTGGACTGCGCGTCCTGTGATGGGATGGGGCTTGGGCAATTTCCCCGAAGTTTACCCACAATACCGGAGTTTCTATACCAACTTATTCGTGAATCAAGCCCACAATGACTACGTGCAACTTCTGGTTGAGATGGGAGCAATTGGCTTTGCCATCATGTTCTGGTTTCTGGGAAGGATGTTTTACGGAGCAGCGGTAAAACTGGGGAATTGGGCCTCCAATATTAATGGGGCGCTGGCGCTGGCTGCGATGTTAGGGTGTACGGGAATTCTGGTCCATAGTCTAGTGGACTTCAATCTCCAGATTCCGGCGAATGCAGCCCTTTTCTACGTATTGTGTACATTGTGCGCGATGGAACCGCGCTTCCCGCTCCTTTACCACCGGTCCAGTTTTCGCCGGCCTTCCGACAGCGCAGAAATTTCCGCGTAAGAAAAATTACGCACAAAAAAATTTAGGCACGGCCGAAGCCGTGCCTTTGAAATTCTGTTGTTTTGGATTACGGAGCGGAAGGGCTGAAGGGTTTTCCACCTTGGAGCAATGCCCAGGTTATCAAAGCTCCCGCCGCCGCACCGCCAATTCCCACAACGATCGGCGAATCCAATATGCCGCCACCGGCCGCAGGAGCTGCGCCCCCGCCGCCACGATTCGAATCTTTGAAAGAAGCATAGCGGGTAGTCTGCTGCCCTGCTGAAACCGTTGAACTCCCGGATTCATCCTGAACACTGACATCACCCTTGCGGGCCAAAATCATCACTTTGCCATCGCTCTCGCTCACCTGAAATTCAGTCCAGGCATCGGAGGTCGGCGTTACCGTAACATTGCCGGCGCGGGTTGCTAGTTTCTTGGAGGTAGCAATAGTCACGCTGCCGTGGTCCAAACCCAGTTTGCTGGATTCAAATTTGATCAATGAGCCGGGCAAAATTGCCACGCTCGAACCAGTAGAGTTAATGTTGGCCGCAGAACCACCTTCTGTCTGCACCAAATCCCCGGGGAAAATAGCAGCTGCGGCGGGAACGGGAGATCCATTCACCCAAGTCTTACCGTTTGTATGCAACATGGCGGCGCCAGAATCGGCAGCCATCAGGGAAACCGGGCATACAAGCAGGGTCAGCCAACAAACGAATTTGCGGATCATTATTGAAACCCTTTCCGAACATTAACCACAAATGCTTTTCCTCATGCTAGCGTCGGTTCAGCGCTAACGTCAATCATTATTATCACCTAAGCACCCTTCCGAGTACTTCTGTAATGAAATGTAATAGCGTAGCCTGTTTCATTATTATGAACCTCCGCATGACGAACGTAATCATCAATTTCAAGAAATACGTTTCACGAACAGGCCTCAATCTGAGAACCTGTGCATTCTGCCCGTAGTCCCCCGGCTATGGCATACTGACAAGTGACTTTCCAGGAAATCCAATAAACATGAGCAGCCAGACACTCGCGTCAGCGTCCGTCGCCGAAGTTACGAAACGAATTCAACAACGCCAGGCCAAGGTAGGCATTATCGGCCTTGGATATGTAGGCTTACCTCTCGCTTTGTTGTACAGCGAGCAGAAGGTTTCGGTCACCGGATTTGATATAGACGAGCGCAAGATTTCTACACTGCGCCAGGGCGGATCCTACATTTACCGCATTGAAGCCAGCGAGATTAAGCAGGCGCGCGAACAAGGCTTTGACGCGACCTCCGATTACGCCCGCATCAAAGAAATGGATGCCATCATCATTTGCGTCCCGACTCCGCTGAATGAATATCACGAACCCGACCTCAGCTACATCACCAACACGGCAACGTCGATTGCTCCTCATCTGCGTGCGGGACAGCTTGTCGTGCTGGAAAGCACAACTTATCCGGGCACAACCGAAGAAGTCATGGTTCCAATTCTGGAAAAGGGCAATAAAGCGGGTCTGAAAGCAGCGCGCGGTGAGAGCTCAGATGGCAGTGGATTCTACGTTGCATTTTCTCCAGAGCGTGAGGATCCCGGGAACACCAGCGTAGCGCGGCGTGATATCCCTAAAGTTGTGGGAGGACTTAATCCAGCCGCCGCGGAACTGGCGGCCGCACTATACGGAACAATTTTTAATCGCGTGGTTCGCGTCTCTTCCCCCGCAGCCGCCGAGATGACAAAGCTCCTCGAGAATATTTACCGCTGCGTAAACATCGCTCTGGTCAACGAGCTCAAGATGTTGTCATTGCGTATGGGTCTGGACATCTGGGAAGTCATCGGAGCTGCATCGACCAAGCCCTTCGGATTCCACCCGTTTTATCCCGGCCCAGGTCTCGGCGGGCATTGCATCCCAGTCGATCCGTTTTATCTTTCCTGGAAAGCAAAAGAATGGGACTTCAAAACCCGGTTTATCGAGTTGGCGGGCGAAATCAATACCAACATGCCATATTTTGTGATTGAGTCTGTGGCTAAGGCGCTCAATCAACACAAAAAAGCTATGAATGGTTCGCGGGTGCTGATTCTGGGCGTGGCCTACAAAAAGGACATCGACGATCTCCGTGAGTCCCCCGCATTAACCATTATCGAGTTGCTGCAAAAAGAAGGGGTCCAGGTCAGCTATAACGACCCTTACTTCCCCGTCATCGGTAAGGGTCGCAAATACGACCTGCAAATGCAGCGTGTACCTCTCGACAATCTGGGACAATACGACTGCGTGCTGATCGTCACCGATCACTCCGACTACGACTATCGCAAGATCGTCAAAGAATCTCAGCTGGTGGTGGATACTCGGAATGCTACCCGGGGGATCCAAGATGCAAAGATTGTTCATTGCTAGATGATCGATGATCCTGGTTTTTGATCCAGAAGTTCCAAAAAGGCCTGACTAGTGCCCAAAACCGGAACTTTTTTGCCTGCTCCCTACATAGTTTCTGGTAGGATATTCACAATAGCGCTAAGTAGCTCATAGCTAAATCCTTGCTTCTGTTGACTTCTATTCGAGTGGCCTTATTCGTGCTTGAAATTGGGGCCAGAAGCGCACCACAATCCTGGTTCGACCGTGACAGGCCCAGGTTTGGAGCCCTTCGTCACTGTCACTCTGGTTCAAGGAAAGCACCGGTATCATGACCCCCGTTCCGGATAATGCTCTGTTTTCGTTACTTCCTTATAAGCGCCCTCCGTGGACCCAGTTTCTTTTCAGTCTAGGCACACACAGCGTGGCAATTTTCGCTTTGGCTTGGGTAGGAGTGGCTCATCTTGCTGTACTGCCTCCAGCCCACGACTATCATTACGTCCCATTAGTCACTTCAGTCCCGGTTAATCTGAAGCCAGCTCCCATACGCGTCATCAAAGCTCCGGTGCTAGTTGAACCGCAGCCAGAAGCTTTGCGGCTGCCACAGGAAATCCGCCACGAAAAACAACCGGATGATTTGCCGGTGGCTCCAAAAGTCACACTGGCAGCGACCAAGCCTGAACCGTTACCAACAAGCACACCGGTGATTCCGCGACAGTTGGTGAAAACCAATGTGTTCTCTACCGGAAGCTCAGCCACTCCAACCATTGCAGCTGCTCCGCAGAAAGTACAGACGGGAGGGTTTGGAGATCCGAATGGCGTTCCAGCGCGGGAAAATAACGGCAAACCGGTAAACATCGCCCAATTGGGTTTGTTTGATCTGCCATCCGGACCCGGCTATGGAAACGGAACTGCTGGAGCGAAGGGTGCGCGAGGCGTAGTAGCCAGCGCGGGATTTGGAAATAGTACTGCGGTTGGTGACGGCACTGGAACAGTAAACACGACGCGGGGAAACGCAATTGTGCAGCATGCGGGTTTTGGAGATGCCGCCCCTGCAAATGCCCCGATCCGTACAAAGGCTGCAGAAAATGCCGCATTGAGGACAGTATCTGCGGAAATTATTTCCAAGCCTAACCCGATTTACACCGACGAGGCGCGCAAACTGCGCATTGAAGGTGAAGTTCTTCTGGAAGTTGTTTTTGAGTCCGGCGGCAAGGTGCGGGTAGTGCGAATAGTACGTGGCCTTGGTCATGGATTGGATGAAGCAGCAACGAGAGCAGCAGAACAAATTCGCTTTCGGCCTGCACAACAAGACGGGCAGCCGGTGGACTTCGCGGCCGTCCTCCACATTTTATTTCAATTGGCGTAAGGCAAACGCCACTTAGGAAAAAGAGGTATTATGCGCAATCGCAAAGGTTCTTTGTTCCTCATTGCGGCCATGACCGTGTTGTCTCTCCCCGCAGTCGCACAGGAGAAGCCAGCGTCAGACTCCGTGTCTCAAGTTTCGACTACCCCTGCTGCAACTCCTCAGACAAACCTGGTGGCGCCGAGTTCCTTCGATCAAGTTGTCGATCGCATTGTGATACGAGAACGCGCCTTTAACGAACAGATGCGCGCGTTGCAGCCGCTGGTGGAAACCTACATCCAGACTCTTGCTCCGGACCACGAGTTGGGGTTAGTGCCAGCGAGCGACAATTATTTTCTAGGCAGGCTTAATCTCAAAAATGGGGTGGAAGACCGTTCTTTCCTTGAAGCACCCAAGGGCCAGGGATTTCTTCCAGATTCGCCAAGCCTTTTCCGCGCTTTATACCGCGCGGTTTTGCTCAGATGGCGATATTGGACAGCAGTTTTGACCGCTCAAAGTACGACTTTTCTTTTGTGCGGCGTGAGTTTCTAGGCGAGATCCGCTGCTTAGTCATTGATGTACAGCCCAAAAAAGACACAGGCAACGGACGCTTTATCGGCCGCGTTTGGGTGGAAGACCAGGACTACAACATTGTGCGTTTCAATGGTACCTACGGCCCGATTCGCCGCCCCGCGCATTATTTTCACTTTGACAGTTGGCGGCTGAACATGCGTCCTGGAGTGTGGCTTCCGGCTTACATTTACAGTGAAGAGTCCCACATTGATATGGGGCTTGTTCATGACCTTACCTTCAAGGCGCAAAGCCGGCTCTGGGGTTATGACATAGGGCATGCCGCGCGCAATGAAGAATTCACTCAAATCGTTGTAGACAGCCCGCAAACAGTTCACGACCAGACCGAAGCGGCACAGGATGCAACTCCAGTCGAGAGCCAGCGCTTGTGGGAACGGCAAGCGGAAGACAATGCGATTGAACGCATGGAGAAGGTCGGCTTGTTGGCGCCGGAAGGGGAAGTAGATAAGGTACTCCAGACGGTCGCAAACAACCTGATTGTCACCAACAACCTCAACATTCAACCTGATGTTCGTACCCGCGTCCTACTGACGCTGCCTCTTGAATCGTTCACTATTGGTCACACGATCGTGCTGAGCCGCGGATTGCTTGATGTCCTGCCTGACGAAGCATCGTTGGCAATGGTAATCGGGCATGAACTCAGTCACATTGCTTTGGGGCACCGGCTCGATACCACCCTGGCCTTCAATGACAAAATGTTTTTCAACGATGAGAACACTATGTCGCGGCTTGATTTCTCTCATAGTCCAAGCGAGGAAGATGCTGCGGACAAACGGGCGATGGAGTTATTGGCCAACTCACCTTATAAAGACAAGCTTCAGAGCTCTGCCCTGTTTCTGAAAGCATTGCAGGAGCGAGCGCCCGATCTTAAAAACCTGATCCGCTCCCACCTGGGAAATAATTTGACGGATGGAAAATCTACGGTACGCATGGCAGCGTTGTTGCAATCGGCGCCCCAGCTTGATATGAGGAAAACCGACCAGATCGCGGCCCTGCCCTTGGGTGCCCGGGTCAAGCTGGACCCGTGGACCAGCCGCATCGAGCTGGTAAAAACCAAACCTGTGGCCCTGACCTCCGCCAGGGAAAAAATGCCGTTTGAAGTTACACCTTTCTTCCCTTACCTCACTCGAATTAATAGTCCGGCCGCGGAAAAAATGGCCTTGGCTCCGGCGAAGTAGACGCATACAAACAGAAACGCCTGAGCAGGTTTGCCCAGGCGTTCACAAATCCAGTATTAAGTCGGCGTTTAGTTGGCCAGTGAGCTGCCCACTTTTGAGAACACGTTGTTGGCATTAGAACCAATCAAACGAACAGTTCCCACGACAATCACAAGAATAACAGCGAGCATCACCGCATATTCTGCGATGTCCTGCCCCTCCTCATCCGACCACAACTTGCGTATAAACGTGACCACGACTTCCCTCCTCGCGCACTGGCGCATGGCGCGAAATCTGAGAACCGGCTTTACCCAAATTCGGGCATACCTAGGGATGTCCCCAAATCACTCGACATGGTCATGCTATGAGCTTGTGGAAAAATGGCCAATGGCTCCGAGGTGGGAGTCTATGGCACTAAGGTGGGGGATATCAGATTAGATAATCGTTTTTAAGGGTAGAGACTGATTTACGGCAAACAAGGCAAGCTCTAACCTGGTGGAAACACCCAACTTATCGAATATATTGCTAAGGTGGTGCTTTACCGTGTCTTCGCTGATCTTGAAATATTGAGCAATCTCTTTATTGGCGTACCCGGCAACAACTGCGGAGACGATTTCCAGCTCCCGAGGCGTAAGTCCAAACTTCTTCTGCCTGGCCTCTTCGCCCGAGGACTGCACCATCGAACGCAAATATGCCACCAGATTGGAGACACTTTCCCGTCCCACCCAGTATTCCCCGGACATAACAGTATGAATACTTTTCAACAAAAGTTGGGTGGCTGAATCCTTCAGTACCACTCCGCGCGCACCTAGCTGGAGGGCTTCGACAATCTGTTGTTTCTCCGCAGCGGCGGTGAGCAAAATCACGCGTACGGATTGTTGCCCCGATCCCAAATCACGCAAGGCTTCCAAGCCGGGATGCCGCGGCATCGCTAAATCGAGCAGCAAAATGTCCGGCTTTAATTCGCGGGCCATTTTGACCGCTTCCGCGCCATCGCAGGCTTCGCCAATCACCTTCAAGCCAGGCTCGGCTTCGAGAAGGCGGCGTAATCCATCGCGGAAAATTGGATGATCGTCCGCGATCAAGATATTGATGTTTTGAAACTTACGGCTATCCATAAGCGACTTCCCGGTTTTGATTTTGTGGAATGCTGACTTCTAGACGCGAACCGAGGCCTGGATTTGATTCTATCGTGAGTTCCCCTGCAATTAAATGGACACGTTCCTTAATGACTACCGGGCCCTTGCCCTGACTTTCCATCTGCTCCAACGAAAGCGTACCAGAAAATGGGAAACCTGCACCGTCATCTTCCAGAACAACTTTCCATTTACCGTCGTCAGCGGAGAGGCGCACCAGAACATGCTTCGCCCCACTGTGCTTGCGAACATTGACCAGTCCCTCTTGGACAATACGGGCCAGCTCGCGGCAAATTTGCTGCGGCATATCCAATTCTTCGACCTGGCATACAAAACGCGCGGAAATTCCCGTTTCCCGCTGGAACCGCTCCACGGTGTCGGCCAGGAATGCCACAATCCGGCGGGAGTCTACATCCAGTGATTTCATCTGCTGCATTAATTCACGCAGCTTGAGGACTTCTTCCCGCATTAACTTTTGAATTCTGCTTAACTCATCCGGCACCACGCTGGAGTTGTTGATTGCCTGACGTTTCAGCACGTCAATTTGCATTTCCATGGCAATCAGAGACTGCACAGCACCATCGTGGAGCTCGCGGGCAAATCGCGCGCGCTCGACCGCTCCCGCACGCAGACGCAAACGGCGCAGCAGATAGACGTTATAAACTGCGGGCCCAACGTGACGGATTAATTCCTGAAGAAAACGTAATTCATCTTCCGCGCGCCCGACCGAGATCGGTTCAAAGAGAAAAATTCTGCCCCACCATGCTTTGGGAAATTGGAACGACATGGTAATCACCGAGCGGAATGGGTGCCGCTCCGCGAGCTGTTCGAGTGGGGCTGGCGACATGTCGCGTAATTCCATTCCCTGCTGATTCAATGCCGCACACGAAATTCCATTCTTTATGCGGCGCGCATAACAGGTCGTTCCAGGAGAATCGTAAAGATAAGTCTGCGCATCATTAGAAGAAGGTTCCAGCCAATTGAGCACGGTCGGGGTCCCATTGAGTGAGCGGACTTCCGAAACAAAAATGTGATGACTGTTGGCCTCTTGCGAAGCCAGCACCACATAATTTGCGCCATACATGGTGATAAATTCACCGAGAATTCCCTGCAACGTACCGGCAAGTCCGGCCTCCACACTGGCTCGGCCGAGCACGCGAGTGATAACCGACTTTTCCGATCGCAATTGTTTTTGCTGCTCAGCCAGTGAACCCAAAAGAAGGCCAAGAACCAATAAATACATGGACCGCATGAATAAAGTCTGGGGCTCAAGTGAAGAGTGGGTATCGGCGTTCAGAAACCCATAGTGCAGGGCGAGGCTTTCAGCCCAAAGTAAACCAATCGCCGAGAAAGCAGTGGCCAGGGTTTCCGGCAAACCCCAGCGATATGCCGCAGCAACGATTACAAACACATAAAAAAGAAAGAACGGATTGCTCTGCCCGGTGGCAAAAAGCGAAATCAAAGCCGGCCAGACAACGTCCGCGCCGTGCACCATCAAGCGGAAAGCAGTGGTGGATTCCCTTCTCCGCCGCAGCAGGATGATGATGACCATGCCTTGCGCGATATAGAAAGCCAGTAATCCAGCAGCCCAGGTCCCCCAACTTGGGTCAATCTCCGCAGGATCCATCAACACCGCAATCAGTGCGGAGATAGCGAGAAATACCCGAGCGGTTGCCAGCCAGCGCTCGATGCGACGCACTTCATCAGGACTGACGGGCGCCCGCAACCGCCACAGGGACCGCTGCCGGAAAAATGGAATGGAAGAAAGAGACAATTGTTTGCCCGTTCGGCGCTCTTTAGCCGTGACGAAATTGCACTCTACATCAACTCGTGGTCTGTAAGGAAACCAATTCTACCGTTCTCTTCAACTGTCCGCAGGCCGCGTAGATGTCCCTCCCTCGCGGACGCCTCACAAATGCCGGGATGCCAGCATCCACCAGCAGCTGCTTGAATTTTTGTACGCGTTCATCCAAGGGTATCTGAAATCCGATCTCCGGACCCGGGTTCAGTGCAATCAGGTTTATTTTCGCCCTCATGCCGCGCACCAGCTCTGCAAGTTCTCGAGCATGATTTGTGGAGTCGTTCACATCTTTTAAAAGCACATATTCAAATGTCAGCTTCTCACGGTTCCGCAGAGGAAACTCGCGCGCGGCGCTAAGAAGTTTTTCCATGTTCCACTTGCGATTGATGGGGCATCAACTCTGTGCGGAGATCATCGTTGGAGGCATTCAGCGAAATGGCCAGTTTCGGCCGCACCGTCTCCTGGCCGAAATCATAAATTCGAGAAACAATCCCTGCGGTAGACACCGTCATACGGAATTCAGGGATCCCCGACTCCTTCCACCAGAAGACGGACCGCTTTCATAAAATTGTCGTAGTTGAGAAAGGGCTCGCCCATCCCCATAAATACGAGGTTGATGCGATCATTTGGCGGACTCGCACCTTGATCATTCAATACGGCACATACCTGTCCAACAATCTCACCCGCAGTAAGGTTTCGCCTCACCTTGAGTAACGCTGTCAGGCAAAATTTGCAGTCCACCGCGCAGCCAACCTGGCTGGACACACAAATCGTACCGCGGTTCCAACTGTGCTCTGCCCCCTCAGATTCCGCCGCAGCTTCGCTGCCGTCACCTGCTTCTCCGCCATCTCCGTTCGGCATCCATACGGTCTCAATGCTTTCGCCATCTGCCAGTTGCATCAAGTAACGGACAGTCCCATCCATGGACTGAAATTTTTGTTCAACTTTGGGCTGGCCGATAGAATATTCCAGAGCCAGTTGCTGACGCAGCGATTGCGGCAAAGTGGTTATCAATTCCAGGTCGTTGATGCGCTGGCCATACAGAGATTGAAAAATTTGATTCGCCCGGTAGGAAGGCTCTCCGCGTTCCGCCATGAGCTCAGACAGCTCATGCAGATCCAGACCTAACAGTGAATTGTCTACGTTTCGCTGCATGCGGGTTTCAGGTCCAGTTGGACTTAAAAACATTGTAGAGGAAATGGGCCAAATATGACCGCTATGTAGCGCAACCGATTCACGCAAGTCCCTCCATATCTGATAATTACAAGTCCTTAACTCGGTTTTTCGCACGAATAGGGCGGGCATGCAACAATAATGTTGGTATTCAGGCTGTCGTGCTCATAACTCATAATGACTAAAGAAGCTCGTAATATTCGCCGTGAAGTATTGACCAATGGACTGACCATTCTTAGCGAGGAAATGGAGCATATACGCTCTGTCTCCATCGGCATATGGATCAAGACCGGGTCACGCGAAGAAGACCCGCGGTGGAACGGGATTTCTCATTTCATTGAACACATGGTGTTCAAGGGGACCGAGAACCGCTCGGCCGAGGACATTGCCCGCCAAGTAGACTCCATCGGCGGGAACATGGACGCTTTCACCGCGAAAGAATGCATCTGCTTCAACATCAAAGTGCTCGATGAACATCTGCCGATTGCCTTGGATGTTTTGAGCGACCTTGTACTGCGGCCGATGTTTAAACCCGAGGACATTGAGCGCGAGCGTGGTGTGATTCTCGAAGAAATCAAAATGGATGAGGACAACCCTGACTATCTCGTCCACGAAATTTTTACCCAGAATTTCTGGAAGAACCATGCGCTGGGACGGCCGATCTTAGGGACGAAAGAAACCGTAAAACGGTTCGCGCCAACTTCGGTGCGCAAACTTTATGCAGAGCGTTTTGTACCCAGTAACATTATCGTCAGTGCCGCCGGCCATTTGAAGCATGAACAATTTGTGAAACTGGTGGCAGGACATTTCGAAGGGATGAAGCCGGGCAAAAGCAAATTCCGCAGTCCTGTGCCCAGAGTGGTGCCGAAGATTGTATTGCGGAACAAGAAATCGCTGGAGCAGGTACAAATCTGCATGGGCGTACCTTCTTATCCAATCGCGCATGCGGAGCGGCACGCTTCCTACGTGCTCAACACGCTTCTGGGTGGCGGCATGAGTTCCCGATTGTTCCAAAACATCCGCGAGCGCCAGGGTCTTGCTTACGCCATTTATAGTGACCTGAATCCGTATCGCGACACCGGATGCCTTTCTGTAAATGCCGGCACTTCACGAGAGACCGCAGGCAAGGTAGTACGCTCGATTGTGGCCGAATTTCATAAACTCAAATCTGAACTCATTCCCCCGGAAGAATTGCGGCGCGCCAAGGACCAGTTAAAGGGCAGCCTGATGCTTTCACTCGAATCTTCGACCGCACGCATGTCGAACCTGGCGCGGCAGGAGATGTACTTTGACCGCTTCTTCAGCATGGATGAGATGATTCGAAAAATCGAAGAGGTCACCTCAGAGCAGGTCAAAAGGATTTCTGAGGAGTTTTTTCAGCCAGATGCAATTGCTGTGACCATCCTGGGGAACCTCAATGGACTGAAGGTCACACGCGGCCAACTGGCCTGTTAAATAGTATAAACATGCATTTGTTGTCACTCGATCTGCAACCTTGTTCACCCAAAAGGGCCATTTCCACGATCTTTTTCTAGCTTCCAAAGCGGGTTTCGAGGCATACTAGCGGGCACGAGTTAGCGCGTCTCCGTCTGGAGGGTTGTTCATGCCGGAAGGTAAACAGGAACTGGTTGCGGTCCGCGCAACCCAAAGCAATCAAATTGGCATTGAGGGGCAGCAAAAACAGCGCCGTCAGATGCTGATTGCCCTGGGGATTCTCGTTCTGGCTTTGTTGCTGCTCCTGCTAAAAGACTGGCATTACTGGTTCGCCGCAGCCCCGGCGAACGCCACACCTTCCGAACAGTTGGAACGGAGTATCGTGCCGACCCAAAGGCCATCAAGCAGCGCTACCTCGGCAAAAATAATCCAACCAATCGTGGCGAAGAGTAAAGCTCCTACGGTTCACCCCGCGGCCGAACTCCCGGCAATCGTAGCTACGGACAGGGCAGTATTGCCGCCGCTTGAAGTTGAGGTGGTCGCTGGCAGCCATCACAGTCCGATCAAAGCGGGAAGTAATACTGTGCATGTGGATTTGCAGTCAGAGACAGCGGATCCTCAGGTGGTGAGCGAAGCGCCAAATTCTCCGCAATCTTCTGCGCCAGTTGTTGAAGCTGCTGCAACCATGCATCTCTCGCCGAATGCGGCACAGGTTGTTTCGCGATCGGTAGAACCAAGTTATCCCATGCTGGCCAAGCAGATGAAGGTACAGGGGTCGGTTGTATTGCAGGCCTTGATTGGCCGGAATGGAGCCATTGAAGACCTGCATGTGCTTAGTGGGCCAGCGATCCTCTCTAGCGCTGCCATGCAGGCGGTGAAACAGTGGCGGTTTCGTCCTTACTATTTGTCGGGTGAGCCGGTGGAAACCCAGGCGCGCATCACTGTGAACTTCACTATTTCCACCAATTGAACTGCGGCATTCGCAGCAAAAACAAATTCCCAAAAAATTAACGGGCGCCACTAACTCTTTCGAGTAGTGGCGCCCGGGCTGCCCTCCCCAGAACTGCTCGATTGCTAGACTATAGGAGGTAGGCAGGATCGGAGAATAGCACCGAGGTGCCAAAAGATCACACTCCTGCACGACCCTCAACTAATTGATATAAAAATACTTAACCTAGACTACCCGCAACCGCGCTGCGAGTGGCCAAGGCGATTTCCACACGATTCCGGCCACCGTTTTTGGCGCGATAAAGGGCTTCATCTGAAACCTTCAGCAAGGCCTCCAGTTCTGATGTTCCTTCTTCCGCCACAGGTGCGGAAGCTACGCCAATACTAATGGTGGACATGATCGCCCCGGCGGAAGTCTCGATCGGTTGATCGCCAACGGCATGCCGCAACCTCTCAGCTCCGGCTTTTAGGTCCGATGGGCTACAGCTGGGCATAATAATCAGGAATTCTTCGCCACCATAACGGCCGATGAAATCGTAAGTGCGTACCGAGCCCAAAAGACGTTTTGAAGCCTCCCGTAACACCGTATCGCCGATCAGATGACCATGGGTGTCGTTGATCTGCTTAACACCAGCAAACCAGTCAAAGAGGCGGTCGCAGGTTATTTCAAAGATCCATCAGGCACCGGCGAAAAAAAAGGCACCTCCATGACGAGCTCCGGCGAGGCGCTCGCCGTTTCCAAAGACAACATGGGCAAATTAAAAGAAGAATTAGAAAAATCCATGTCGCAGATAAAAGACTTCGACAAATTAAAAAATCAAGTCGAGATGACTATTACGCAAGAAGGGCTGCGTATTGAGCTTTTGGAAGCTGAGTCGGGAACATTCTTCGATTTAGGTAGTCCCCGTCCTACTGCAAAAGGGCAGGAATTGATGGACATGTTGGCGAAGGAACTCGGAAAGCTCCCCAACAAAATTTCCATTGAAGGGCACACTGACTCGAAGGCGTATGTGAAAAGCCGCGATTACGGCAATTGGGAGCTCTCCAGCGATCGTGCCAATGCTGCCCGGCGATTGATGCAGACCAAAGGCATCCGTGCAGACCAGGTGTCCCAGGTCCGTGGTTATGCAGACCAAAAATTACGTAAACCAGATACTCCCTTCGACGCGTCCAATCGCAGGATTTCTGTGATTGTGCATTACGTAGAAAAACCTCCTGGATCCGAAGATGTAGCGGAAAACGGCAAATCCGAAGAGGGCAGCAAGCCAGAAGAAAGCGGCAAAGGCAAGTCCGAAAAAGAAGGAAAAGACCATTGAGACGGGGTGTTCACCTACCAGCGAGAATGATATTATTGATGGCGGAAACACAGAAACTCCTTTCTGGCGTATCCACCACACTCCTCAGTAGCTCAATGGCAGAGCATCCGGCTGTTAACCGGAGGGTTGTAGGTTCGAATCCTACCTGAGGAGCCATTTCCTTTTTAAGCTATTTATTCCTCAGTACCTAGTTTACTTCGTTGTAATGTTTTTCTAATGTTCCCCTCGGTATTCGCAAATTCTCAGTAATAGGAGACAGAGGATATGCGGATGAATCGTAAGGTCAGCATTTGGAAACACGTGCGTTGGGCGATCCGCTCTGCGTCCACAATGGCGCGTGGGCGACCGAGCCGACTGCCATGTGCACCGGCGCTCTTTAGCCCGGCTAGAACTCTTTCTTGGATCACAATGCACGTTCAAATTCCGCCATTGCGCCGATAGTCTGAAACATCAGCCGTCCCGAAGGTGTGGTGATCCAGATTGTCTTGAGGCTTACGGACGCCACATACGCCGCACGGTCTTGCCGCGAGCCTCGCGTAGTTCAATCCATGGACGGGGCATTAATCGCCGTCCTTGGGCTTGTTGATAGGCTCGGGCAAGATCGTGCGCTCGTTGCTGAGATTTCCGCCAATGAAGTCGGCTAGCTCGGCCTCTCTCGTCCACGAACGTGTGGAATACGAAGCTGACCATCGTTTCATCAGTGAAGAAAATACTCAGGCGCCGATAGTCCTCGTCCGGCTCGTTGTGCCAGTTGCAGCGTGAGATGGTCTTGCCAGCAAGGTGCTCTGTGTAGTCGGCTCGTCGTAATTTGGACACGCCTCAATATACGGAGGCCGAGAATGTTTCAACTAGGCCATAACTTATTGAGCTAACAAGTGTTCTGGGCTTCGAACTCGATTAGATTCGTCAACGTGTCGCAATTTGATTGTCCGAAA
>CAWBXL010000157.1:0-5345 GCA_963792305.1 uncultured Acidobacteriaceae bacterium
ATTAGTGGGGAAACGTGTCATTCGAATTAAAAATGTCATGTTTTTATTTGAATTTTCATTTTTTTAAAATGATTTTTTTTGTCGTTTATTGAACTTTCCGAACGGTCGCACTTCCTTTGCTGTTGTATCTCTATTTTGATTTTGAGTTGATTTAAAAATTGAACATGTATTTATTTTTTTTTTAATTTTTACGGTAAATTTAATTTTTTTTTTTCAATTTTAACTTTTTTCTTTTTTTCTTTTCTTTTAATAATTTGAACTTTAGAATTTATAAATATTAAATTTTTATTTTAGCTTTAAACAGGAAAAAAATGTATGAAATTTTAATTTTTGAATTTTGAATTTTTATATAAACAGGACTAGCCAAGTAGCAGAAACATATCTAGTTATAGGCACAATGAGCACTTGGAAGAAAATCGCGATCGGCGCAGCTGTAATGGTGGTAGTGGTTATTTTTATTGCCGTCACGGTCTATCAAAGTAAAAAAAGTTTAGTAACTGTCCAGACTGCCAAGACGCAGTTGAAGGATCTGGCCTCCGTGGTGAGTGCTTCGGGTGAGGTGAGCGGAAGATGAGTGAATATTGGCGCCAATGCATTTGGCAAGATCACGAAGCTGTATGTGAAGGAAGCGACCGGGTCAAGAAAGGGCAGATGCTGGCGCAGTTGGAAAATGTTCAGTCCTCGGCGGATGTGAATGCGACCCGGGCTTCGCTGGATGCGGCGGAGACCGATGCAGTGGCAGCTGATGCAGGGATGAGAACATCCATGGCCGACTTGAACCGCGCCAAGTCCGATTATGAACGCGCCAAACTGGATTGGGACCGCGCACAGGGTTTTATAAAGCGGCGCTGATTGCGAATCCGAATATGACGCCAGCAACGCCGCCTGGCAAACGGCTGACGCCGGCCTGGCACAGGCCCAAGCTAGAGTGGCACAAGCCAAGCTCAAAAGGATTCGCCGATAAACACATTGCCCAGATTCGCGCGAACCTGACTCGCGCGGCCGACGTATTGGAAAAGACCGTGTATCAGGCGCCTTATGACGGCACGATTACCAATCTCCCTGTTCGAGAAGGCGAAACTGTAGTTGTTGGATTCAGAATTCCCCGGGCAGTACGCTAATGACGCTCGCTGACATGGCAGTGATTACGGCGGAAGTTCGGGTGGATGAGACCGACATAGTCAACGTGAAATTGGGTCACAATGGCTGAAGTCACGATTGACGCAATCCCAAAGAAAAATTCAAAGCCGTAGTAACGGAAATTGGCGACAATGCGATTGTGCGCTCGACTGGTGTTTCAACTTCACAGCAAACCAGTGCAGCCAGGAAGCGAAAGGTTTGCGTAGTCGTGACCCTGGACGAACCACCACAGAACCTGCGCCCAGGGCTTTCGGAACCGCAAAAATTACTACTGCTTTGCGAAACAATGTGCTGTCGATTCCGATCCAGGCGTTGGCCGTACGACGGAAGATGAACTCAAGCCAGTGGGCACGAATGCCGGATCAGTACAGGCTGCGTCGCGCTGGTGGACGCCACATCTGACAAGACATCACGAAGAAGCCAGAAATCCAGGGTGTGTTCGTGCTTCGCGAGTCAAGAAAGTGGAATTCGTGCCGGTTGAAACCGGGGTCGCCGGCACCACCGATATTGAAGTCACCAAAGGATTGAAAGACGGCGAAGAGATCGTCACCGGGAGTTATAAAGTGTTACGTAGATAAGCCGGGGAACCAGCGTCAAAGTGGACAATTCAGCGCCAAAAGAAGGATGAGAGCTCGAAACCTTTAACGGACTTGACCGTCCAAACAACGTCAGCAGCGCAAAGAGTGTGCAAGTGGCCGCAGAGGAGCAGGGAAAAAAATGGCGACAGCAGAAGTAATCAATATTTCGCAACCCGTGGTGTCGGTAAATCCAGAGTCACATATGATCGCGACTTCCGATCTGTGGAAGACCTATGACATGGGTCCGAGCAAGTGCACGCTCTGCGCGGGATAAATTTGCAGATTCGCCAGAATGAATATGTAGCCATCATGGGCCCGTTCTTTGCTTGGGCAAATCGACCTTGATGAACCTGATCGGTTGCCTGGATTCTCCTCGAGGGGTAATATTGGTTGAATCATCAGCAGGTCAGTGAGTTGGACGTGGTGAGCTGGCCCGATTTCGGATAAGGAAATTGGTCTTTGTCTTCCAGACCTTTAATCTTCTGGCTCGCAGCTACCGCACTTCACAATGTGGAACTACCTTTGATTTATGCCGGCGTCCCGGCCCATGAGCGCTCCGAGCGCGCCAAAGAGGCGCTAACTTCGGTCGGCATGGGAGAGCGCATGATGCACAAGCCGAACGAGCTTTCTGGTGGACAGCGGCAACGTGTGGCCATTGCCCGCGCGCTGGTAAATCGTCCATCCATCATTCTTGCGGATGAACCTACCGGCAACCTTGACTCTCAGAACCGGCAATGAAATCATGGCTTTGTTCGACCGCCTTCAGGCCCAGGGAAATACCATCATCCTTGTGACCCACGAGCACGACATTGCGGAGTATGCACACCGCATCGTTTACATCAAAGACGGCGTGATTGCGAAGGACGAGATTACAGCGAAGAAGAATTAATCCGCTAGGCTTCAATGCCTACGTGGCACACCCGGCCAATGATGTATTCATGCACTGTCCTTCCCTTCTGCAAGGACATGACTTCAACCGGATAAGCATTGTTATGCGGACGCAGAATGAGGTTTGCGCCCGCCACTTCAATATATTTGAGCGTGCAGTTTCCATTCTTATTGATGGCATACATGTTGGAATCGTGCCGCCGGTAAGGGCGAAGTGAATTGTAGTGCCGGTCAACGAGCACAGCTGCCCCAGGCAGAAGACGAGGGAACATACTCATTCCTTCGCGGCCGTCTGCTTTGATAACCATAAATCGGTCCCAATGCTCGCGGTCACCCTCGACTTCCGCGCGCAGTTTGTGCAGAAAAATTTTCTTGAATTTATAAATACCCATCAGATGCATTTTAAGGATGGACGGCCTGGCGGCGTTTTCACAATCTACCCAGCCTACATCTTCAAATTCATCATCGCCTGATTGCGAAATATTGGCGCGGCGATTGACTTCCCCCGCATCGAGCAAGTCCAACACGGAAAGCCGCGTTACACTCAGGACTTTGTCCATGCCTTCGAGGCTGAGTCCGCGTTTGCGGTTCAGGAAATTTGAGATATGGGCCTGCTGAAAGCCTGCTTCTTCAGCCAAACGCACGCCGGTAAGTTCTCCATTCGCGATTTGTCGCCAGAGAATTCTGCGTAAATTGTCCTGGAGCGTTTTGAATTTCATGTTACGACTATATTTTTTGTATATATCTTAAAGATATATCTATTTAGATACACTTAACCTACAGCAATAATTCCCTTGACCCTAAAATCTGTGCGCCTTAGGATTGGCGCTCATCTTCACTCCTCCGCCAGGGCAATTTATTTGTGAGAGCTGAATCCATATGTTGAATGCTCCAAATGCAAGCGAGGAAGTCGGTTTCGTGGAGTTCCGCCGCAAGGTGCGCTCCGCGGAAGTGCTTTCCCCAGCCATGGAAAAATTATTGTGGTCGCTCCATTTCACTGGCCGGGTAAGCGTAGTTGTCCAGAATGGACGTGTACTTAAGTCCGGATATGAGGAGGGTTATTTTCGCCAGCGTGAACCAGCAAACATATAGCTGCGCACGCCCTGTTTATTTTGGGCTTCCGTCCAAAAATGCGTAGCACACAACTTCATACTTAACAGGTCATCGTAAGAGAAACGAGCCCTGAGTCGGGACCCGGCACAGGGCTTTTTCTTTTGCCCGGGCGACAAATGATTGCGTTGTTTGGAATTGGGCCATGTGAAAAGCAAATTCAGCTGTGGGAGGCAATCATGGAAATGGAGAAAACAGAAGTATTGCAGCTAGAACTTAAATATTGCGAGCGTTGTGGGGGATTATGGTTGCGAATTCGTGGAAAGCAAGAAGCTTATTGCTCCTCATGCGCTGGAGCAATGTCCGAGGTCGCAATCGGCCGCAAATCAAAACGCCCACCTCGCCTGCCCGTGCGTGACATTGATGGTCAACATTCATCCATATATCCGGTATTTCTGAAGGGAGGCCACGCGTGAGCACTTCAGATAACGCGCTTGTTCACGCTGATCTCCAAGAAGTAGCGGTTCCATGGTCCGCAGAATCCGCAGATGCGGTGGTCGATTCCAAGCCTTACGATCCAGATATTTGGCTATATCGTCAACGAACCGTCGGATTACTGAAGCGGTATCTGCGTATGTCGGTTGAAGTTGGACGCTTGCCGTCGCTGCTGGGAAGAGAGATTTTTCGTTCCCGCCTGTCTTCCTGCCGTGCCGGCACGTTCGAAGATGCGGTGATTTTTGTGCATGATGTTGAGCGCAGCCTGGACCAGTTGGATGATTTCGAGCGGAGGCTAATCGCGGTAATCGTGATGCAGGAACATACACACGATGAAGCGTCGGTGATTCTCAGGTGTTGGCGCAGGACCGTAGGACGTAGATTTTCCGAAGCACTTGATAAGCTAAGTGATTTTTTTCTGGAAGGAGGGCTTATACCACGTCTTCCCAAAACAGAACCGAGATCGGAAAAATCTTGTCAAGAGGGGGAAAATGACGAAATCCCTGTAAGTGATTCAGAAGAAACCAAAAATAAAGGTAATAATATACATGGCTAACCAAAATATCGTTCACGTTAAGCGAACTGCTTTCGTATGTATGTGCGCAAGGTATTAAAGTCATTTCGTACATCCGTCAAGTGCTCAGGGGTTATTTTGGTGACGTAATATCGCGCATTTCGGCTGGCAATATGAAGGCTTCTATATTCCGCCCATATTTTCTTTAGACCGGGATGTTTTCGCACGTGCGGCCCGGTAGCTTCGTGTGATTCTGGATGAAATCCAGCCACCGCTAGCATCGCATGCACATAGTGTAAAGCTGAATAAAAGAACAGAGTCACTGCCCAGTCAGCAAAACTATGTGAGAGAGCTTCGGCTAAGTTCTCGTTTTGGAGGGCCTTTTCGAGATGCTGTCTTTCGTGGGCAATCTTCATCTCGCAAACAATAACGAGCCCCTCTTGGGTGAGACAACATCATTTACATCGCGTCCATTTAAGATCACCACATCGAAATCCACATCGAGCCATGGGAAATTGTCAATGATGTGGCCTTCAATTTCTGACAAACGATGCTCGACGCTCTGCTCATGGTGAGCAATGGCAATTATGGCGCGAAGATACGCCGCATCGGTTTGTGCCCATGCAGCTTCGATTTCAGGCACAGCCTTTAACGCTTGATGCAAGACCTGAATTTCGGAT
>CAWBXL010000158.1:0-15063 GCA_963792305.1 uncultured Acidobacteriaceae bacterium
TTTCCAATTCGATCGCTTTCCAGAAAAGCAGCGCGACTGGCTCTGCGTGGTGGTGAATCCGTGAGCATTGCTTGCAACTGGACAGGCTATATCTAGCGAAGTCAGCCTGCCATCACCTCGACTTCAATCTTCTTTGCTGCCGGATCGAGCTTGGTGATGCGGAAACTGCGAACTTGTCCTGCCCGGACTTCTTCGGGCTTGGCAGTTTCGGCAACCGCTCCGCTTTTCCAGCGTGCTTGCAGCATGGAGCTCAACGAAGCCAGGTCGGCTTTTGCCAGATTGATTCGCCGCAGGGCTTCCTGTTTCTTCTTTTCCGGCGAAAATCTGGCAACTGCATGGATGCCTTCTCCCAATTCCACTCGCGCCGAGTTGCCAGAAACTTCAATCACGCGGCCGGTGACGACATCACCTTCTCTGATGCTCGACAACATATTCGTCAATGCTGGTGGGAACCAGCTGCTTGATTCCGAGCTTGAGTCTGCGTTTCTCTGCGTCAAGTTCAAGCACCTGGGCTTTCACGGTTGCCCGACTTTCAGCACATCCTGCGGATGATTGATGCGTTTCTCCGCGCTGATGTCGCTGACGTGAATCATTCCCTCGATGCCTTCGGCAATCTGCACGAAGGCGCCAAACTTGGTGATGCTCACGACCGGACCTTCAACCACCGAGCCGACGGCAAATTTCCCCGCGGCGTCAGCCCATGGATCGCCCAGCGCCTGCTTCAGTCCCAGCGACATGCGGCTGCTCGCCGCGTTCACTCCAAGGATCACAGCTTCGACCGTCTCTCCCGGCTTCACCAGATCGCTCGGCTTGCGGACTTTCTTGACCCACGACATTTCGGAAACGTGGATCAGTCCTTCAACTCCGGGCTCGATTTCCACAAACGCGCCGAAGTCCGTCACGCGCGTGACCGTGCCGCGCACGCGTTCGCCGATCTTGTATTTGGCCGCAACTGAGTCCCACGGATGCGGCAGCAGCTGTTTCATCCCCACGCGAAATGCGCCGCTTTTCCGGATCGATCTTCAGAACCGTGGCTTCGATCTGCTGTCCCACGGAAAAGACATCGGAGGCTTTGTTCACCCGGCTCCAGGAAATATCGCCGACGTGCAGCAAGCGCGTCTACGCCGCCGATATCGACGAACGCTCCGTAGTCAGTCAGGCTGCGGACGGTCCCGCTCACCGTGTCGCCTTCCTTCAATTCGGAGTAGCGGCGTCCTTTAGCGAGCTGCTCTTCCTCTTCGGCGATGGCACGCCGATCCACCACGACATCTTCTTCCGTCGCGTCAAGTTTGATAATGCGGCAGCGAATTTCCTGTTCAACCAATTTCTCCATTTCGGCATGCATCACGCGCTCCACTACGCGATGCCGGCATGAAAGCGCGCACTCCCACATCCACGCTCAATCCGCCCTTAACGACTGCCAGTAACGGTGCCGACGATCGTCGCTTTATCGGCAAAAGCCTTCTCCAGCGCCGCCCAGTCCGTGGGCCGCGCGACCTTGCTGCGCGTCAATTCGTAGTAGCCCTCGGGATCGCGGCCTTTGATGGTGACCTGCAGCTTGTCGCCCGGTTTTACTGAGTCGAGATCTTTCTCCAGTTCCGCAACTGGTAAAACACCTTCCGTTTTAAAACCAACGTCGAGAACCACCGCATCGGCTGACACTGTTATGACCGTGCCTTCTCGACTGCCCTCTACCGGCTTGGCGGTATGGCTATGCTCAAATTGCGTAAGAATATCGGCGAAAGATTCGTTCGCCTCTGTTGTGATGGAAGATTCTGGGTTTGATGGATTGGACATGTCGGGCTAAAGCCTTGTTGGAAATAACTGTTAAAGAATATCACTGACGCCAGTGTCTAGTTTTGTAAGCGAATAGGCTTATATCCGGTGCTGTTCTTACTCTCCTGTCAGGCAACACTTCTTTGTAAATACACCTCCAAATGTAGCTTCATAGGCCCTCGAAGGAAAAATTATGCACAAAATGTTCTTCCGGTTCATTCACAACGGAATCGTGCTCGTGATGATTCTGTCGCTTGTGAGTTGCGTAGGGATGACTGGCACTGCCGGCAACCCTGGGGGTGGCGGCACCGGAGGCGGAGGAACGGGTGGTGGCGGTGGCACAAATCCGCCCCCCAGCAACGAATTAAGCGGCTCACTTACCTGGAAGGGAGATTCTTCAAGATCCGGGAATTACTCCAGTGAAACTACTCTGACCCTCACAAACGTCAATGCCAGTCAATTCGGAAAGCTGGGCAGCTTTCAGGGAGATGGACTGCCCGCAGCGCAACCTCTCTACATATCCAATCTGGATATGGGGAGCGGTGGCACACACAACGTCATAATTCTGGCTACAGAACATGACAGTGTCTATGCGCTCGATGCCGACCACTTATCCGCAGGGCCGCTATGGGCGCGGCATTATGTGGATACGGCCAATGGAGTAACCACATTGCCGGACAATTTCGGTGGACGGACGACCCTCGGTGGTGAAGTTGGAATTACCGGAACACCGGTAATTGATGCATCTACCGGAGTTCTTTACTTCGTGACCGTGCTGGCCCGCAACGGAGTTGCCGAACAATGGCTGCGTGCTGTGGATGTCCGTACGGGAAATGACTTTGGCCCGGGTGGAATGAAAATTCAAACCAGCGTCCCGGGAGACGGGAAAGGAAGCCTAAACGGGCAGCTGCCTTTTGATCCTTCCATTCAGGACCAGCGGGCCGGGTTGGCGTTTTTGAATGGGTCTGTCATTGTGCCGTGGGGGTCCTTTTCAGACCAGGGTGTTTACCACGGATGGTTAATGGCTTTTGATGGCTCTACTTTAAATCTTCAGGGAGTATTCATTACCACTCCGCAGTTTCAGGCAAATGATGTAGTGAACGGCCCCTCCGATCACGGCGGGGGCGGGGCAATTTGGCAGGGTGGAGCTGCGCCCGCGATCGATGCCGATGGCAATATTTATGTTAATTCCGCGGACGGCAGCTTCAATGCCGATCAGGGTGGAAAGAATTATGGCGACACCATGTTGAAGCTGCACTTTGATGGCAGCAATTTCCAGATCGTGGATTCATTTACTCCCTACAATCAGGCTTGTATTAACGAATCTGATCTGGAAATTGGCTCTGTCGGAGTGGTGGTCATGCCGAATTCAAAAATGCTGCTGTCCGCCAGTAAGGAAGGCCGGTTTTACCTGGTCAATTCCGACACCATGGGGCAATACAATGCCGCCGGCGACAACCAGATTACGCAGGAATTTATGATCGGCGATCATTCCTGCACCAGCGAAACGCCGGGCTCAGGAGCTGCGGAAGGTACGGGATGGAACCGGTTATACGGGGCTGTTTCTTTCTGGAATAACAATCTGTATGCGCAGGCATCCAGCTTGCAGTTGAAGCAATATCAATTTCAGAATGGCATGTTTAATCCCACACCGGTGGCGCAGTCTCCCACGGCTTCTGGATTACGCGGCGGTAACACAGTGGTGTCTTCCAATGGGAACCAGAATGGCATTGTGTGGGCGTACGAAAAGTCGGCCACCGGCCAGGGCATACTGCATGCTTACGATGCCATGAGTGTCTCCACCGAACTTTGGAACAGCAATATGAATGCAAGCCGCGATCAATTGGGAACCGGCATAGGCTTTATGGCGCCGGTGGTAGTCAGCGGACGAGTAATGGTGAGCTACGATTTCAGCGTGGCGGTTTATGGTTTGTTGCAATAATTTGCAGTTTTAGAGTCACGCAAAGAATGCAGGAGCAATCAGGTGAAAACTGTATTTACGTCCAGGAAACTCAGGATTGCTAGTCGTTATATCAAGGGTTAAACTGAGCATGTTTTGCAGTGCGGTTGGCGAATTGGCGAAGTCTCAGATAGTCAAAGGACAACAATTGGTGCCGGTGCGGATACTCATAGTGGACGACCACGATGTGGTGCGCGAAGGGGTGCGCTCGATTCTCAAAAGGCGCCCTGACTGGGAAATCTGTGGTGAAGCTGCGAACGGCCCGGAAGCACTTGTCCAAACAGAAACCTTGAAACCTGACGTGATCATTCTCGACATCACAATGCCTCAGATGAGCGGTCTCGATGTCGCGCGCAGGATCACCCAAAGTACACCAGACAGCCGCGTAGTCATGTTCACCATGCATGATAGTGGCACGGTCGAACAGGCGGTAAAAGGTAGTGGAGCTCACGGTTTGGTTCTCAAACTCAATGCTGCCCGGGATTTGGTCAAGGCAGTTGACATTGTAGCGGGCGGAGGGACATTCTTCAGTTCCGCTGCCTCGGCCTAGTAACAAGGTATTTAGGCTGAACGGCTACAGTGAACCATGTATGGATTGAAGGAGCTTCTGCAAGGCATTCTAGTAAGAATTACACTGAATTTCGTAAGGGTTGGCTTGATAATTATTTTTGACGGTTTGTTTGGTTGATAGTACGAAATTTTTAAAGTTTGGTAGTTCTGGTGCAAGTGAATGAAACAACCAAGTGCATTACCGAGCTCGATTTCAGTAGTTTACGCCCGAGTGGCGATAGGAAGGTTGACCCTATGAATAGCTTACGGATCCTGGTAGCAGATGACCATGAAGTTGTGCGGCGTGGATTGTGCTCGCTTCTGGAATCGCAGGCTGGCTGGCAAATTTGCGGAGAGGCTTCCGATGGGCGCGAAGTACTCACCAAAGTCGCCGAACTGAAACCAGACATCATCGTGCTCGACGTCGCCATGCCTAACTTGAATGGCCTGGAGGCGACGCGGCAAATTCTCAAAACCAACCCCAAAGCAAAAGTATTAGTGCTAACCCTGCATGACACGGACCGGTTGATCCATGAAGTCCTGACAGCCGGAGCTTCTGGCTTCGTGCTCAAGTCGGATGCGGCGCGCGATCTGGTGGCAGCAGTGGAATGCCTGCGGCAGAATAAAACCTATTTCACGTCCAAAGTCGCTTCCATGGTGCTGAATGGATTTTTAAAGGGCGGCCCTGGCGCCATGACATCCGGCACCGCAAGCCCACTGACGGCGCGTGAGCGTGAAATTGTACAGCTATTGTCCGAAGGCAAAAGTGCCAAGGAAGTTGCGGTTGCGCTCAATATCAGTGTGAAGACGGCAGAAACTCACCGCTCGAATATTATGCGGAAACTGGGCCTGCATTCGGTGAGCGAGCTGGTGCTTTATGCAGTTCGGAATAACATCGTCAACGTAGAATCAGCTTTCGGCATAAATTTCTCCAGAAGCACTCCGGTTATTACTCGCTTCGCTGGGATGTCATCACTAAGCGGGCCGGGTGCTTCTGTTGAGATTTCCTACCTTGCGTTACCTTCATATTGGCATTAGCAGGTTTACTAAGAATTGCTGGTGGCCTGGCGCGGCCAGACTGAGGAATGATTGACGGTGTGGATTGCTGATGAGGCATTCCTTCAGCGTCGTTCCCTTCTCCTTCGAAGGTCATGACCAGGATAATTGCTCACCTCATAGTATTGAGTTACTCCGCCGACGGCAAAAGCAATGACACCTTGTGTTCCTCCGGCAAATTTACCCTGAACGTGATGGCCGTCACGTAACGTGATCGAGTCCGCATTCGCTATTCCACAAAGTATTCCCAGCAGTACTATCAGCCCGAATGACAAACCACTTAGTTTAATTTTCATAATCCATCCCCTCGCTAACGCAGATCAATAATTTGTCAAGATATTGAGATATATAAAGTGACGAATTCCGCAACAAGGGTGTATCGGTTGAATCTTGTATGCAGAGGTGGAGGTAGTCGTAGCAGCAAAAAATCAGTAAAAACGGGTTAAGCTTGTAAACCATTATTCCGCTTGCCCTTACAGACAATTAACTGGCTCATACCTTGATATACCGAAATTTTTTTTGCGACAGTAATCGTAGACTTGCTCAAGTTGGATAGGCGTGGAATATATGTCAGCGTCAGGTCAAAATTCGCTAAGCGGATTCAAGAATTTCCCAGTGAGAAGCATTTGCGTCCTGATTGTGGATGATCAGCGCATCATGCGCACTGCCCTTCGACGTTTATTGGAAGTCCAGCCATCTTTTAAGGTGTGCGGAGAAGCGCATGATGGTCAGGAAGCTGTGCAAAAAGCCATTGTACTCAAGCCCTGAAGTGATTGTGATGGACATCAACATGCCAGGCATGGACGGGTTGGAAGCTACACGCCGGATTCATAAAGCAATTCCTGATACTGAGATCCTGATCTTTACACAACATGAACTTACGCAAGTGGCACAGGCTGCGGAGGATGCCGGCGCACGCGGCTGTGTTTCCAAATCTGAGGCTGCTCGTCAACTTGTTCCTGCTTTGAGAACAATTTCTGAACATAGGCCATACTTTCCCTCCTATTCGTCGTAGGGTAATCCGCACGGAAGATTACGCTTTTTACTGTATTGTGAGTTTTTAGCGAACCAGTCAAAATCCAAACAATTCAAAACCGACGCGAAGCTGGGGCAGCCATTGACTTTGGACAGCAATGACTGCCCCGTCTCTTTTGTCCCCAAAATTTTTTATGGTTCCTGCGGCATCCGCAGCAGATTATTGCGGACGGCATACATCACTAATTGACTCACGGAATGAAAATTAAGCTTGCGCATAATATTAGAACGGTGAGTTTCGGTGGTTTTTACACTAATACCGAGCAGAGCTGAAACTTCTTTACTGGTTTTACCCTCAGCCAGCAGTTGAACAATTTCGAGTTCGCGCGGCGTCAGACGGTTACGGCCCACTTCGATCAACCCTGCGGGGTTGCGATCATGCATGCGCCCTTCTATTGGACGGTCCCAATTTTGCGAGGTAACGAACTGTTGGCCGCGCTGCAATGCTTCTACAGCATCCTTGAGGCTGCGGGCCGCTTCAGACTTGTGCAAAAAACCTTTTGCTCCTGCTTTGACGGCTTCACGAAATACATGTTCTGACTCGTCGATGGTGAGAACAAGGACCGTAGTCTGCGGTTCATGTTGCACAATCTGACGGGTGGCTTCCAAACCATTGAGTTTCGGCATTTTTATATCAAGGATCGCAAGATCCGGTTTTAACTGCAAAACTTTACTGACCGCATCCATGCCGTCACTTGCCTCGCCAACAATTTCCCATCCATCCCGATTTTGAAGAAGGACACGAAGGCCACGCCGTACGATTTCGTGATCGTCTGCAATGAGTATGCGGTATGGCTTCATAGGCTTTCGTGCCGTATTCAGGTCCATGAATTGCCCCGTTAGATAAAACTCTGTACTTGTGCAGACTTACGACGCTAAATGCTGCCTTACAGTTGTGCGGAGGGTCTTTATGTCTATGTTTCTGTTCCAGTTCACGAACAAAACTCGATTACAAACTATTACAAAGCGGCTCATCCAAGTAGCTGAGAAGAATGCACTTTAAAACTCACTTGTTCTACAGCGGAATCCCTAAATGCATACAGGAGCAACCCGATAGTGGAACTTTCTCATCGCGGGTAACCTCAGAATCGTTATTGATTCTGACAGTTGCTCACTTGAGAGGAGCTCATCCATGAGTGCTTATGTACCTTCTATCGCTGGTGTAGCTGGTCTTCCTTCTGCAACTCGCCCGACCGACTCAAAACTAGAGCTGGTCGCCCGTGCTCAGGCTGGCGACGGAGAGGCCTTCGGAGTTCTGTTCGAACAGCACAAGAAGCGTGTGTACTCGCTCTGCCTGCTGATGACTGGCGATGTGGCCGACGCCGAGGATTTGACTCAGGATGCATTCATCCAAGTATTCCGCAAGCTGGGAACATTCCGCGGAGATTCGGCGTTCTCCACCTGGCTTTATCGGGTGGCGGTGAACACCGTGCTGATGAGCCTACGCCGCCGCAAGCCGAAGCAAGTTTCGCTGGACGAGCCAGTTTGCATTGACCACTCTATGGTGCCTCGAGACTTCGGCCGCAATGATCCTGAATTATCGGGAACGGTCGACCGCATTGCGCTGATCCGTGCGATCAAAGAATTGCCGGAAGGCTATCGCCGCATTTTCATCCTACATGAAGTTGAGGGATATCAACACCACGAGATCGCAGCCATGTTGCATTGCTCGGTGGGCAACTCCAAATCACAGCTTCACAAAGCAAAGCTGAAGATCCGTGAACTGTTAATGTTGGAAAAAGATGGATCGGTGCCAAAGGAAATGGTTGCTGCTGAAGATGTGGAAGAGTCCTGCACCGCAGTAGCGGCAAAGGTCAAACCGGCATTGAACGAGGAAGAAGAAGAATACTTTGTTCCTGTATCAACAACTACACATCCTGCTTGGGCGATGATGGAGCAGAGAGGCTAAAGTGTCCGCAACTGCCATATTGGTGTTGGGGTCCCCTGCTCCTGCATATAGCTTTCTTAAAAGCGATAACGGAGGGGCCTCTGGATGCTCGGAGGACATTGCCGGAATTCCTCTTTCTTGCATTGAGATTCTTGGAGCCCCCATTCTCCAGCGAACCATGCAGCGCTTTGCGGATGCTGGGGTAGATTCATTCACAATCCTGGCGGATGCCAGTTTGCTGAAGGTGATCAAACTGGCAAACATCATGCCGGGATGGATGGTAAAAATTAACTCGTTTCAAGGGGAGGCGGATGTCTGGCCTGCCATTCAACGTTCTCTGGAGAATAGTTTCGCTAGTCAAACTAACAATGTTTTTCTGGTAAAGCTGGGGGCTTACGCTGAGTTCGAACCCGACGAGGCGCTGCAATTCTCCCATGACCACGACAACGCCACAGTGCGCGTGCATGATCGGATCGGTTCGGTCGGCGCGTGGGTCACTAATAAATCCGCAAAAATGGATGGCCTGGAACAGGAATTTTTGGGCCGCGCCCAGGATTCCTCGATCAAGACTTATTTTTTTGATGGCTATGTAAACCGGCTATCGCGTATGCACGACTTACGCCGTTTTGTAATGGATGTATTCCTGTCACGCTGTTCAGCCAGGCCCGCGGGGACCGAAATCAAGGCTGGAGTTTGGATTGATGAAGGCGCGCAGATACATAAGCAAGCTCGCATCGTACCACCTGCTTATGTCGGCAAAAATACCAAGGTAGGCCCGGCCAGCTTGATTACCCGTTCCAGCAGCATCGAGCGCGATTGCAACGTTGAATACGGAACAGTGATTGAAGATTCTTCCATTCTTGCCGGGACTTATATCGGCACTGGGCTGGATGTCACCCACTCCGTGGTATGCGGAAATATGCTGGTCCACTTGCATCAGAACCTGGTGATGGAAATAAACGACGAAATTTTGATTGGCAACAATGTCACATCTCGTTTGCGTGAAGTCTTTCGTCGGCAAGATAAAGCGGTTGGCAAGAATCCAGTTAAAAAAGATGAGCATCAAACTCACTTGAAGGGACTTTTATGAAAACCGGCAGGCCAGTTCTGGTAATGCAGCTACCTACTCGACTCAACCTCAGTGAAGCACGTGAATTTCTGCCCGAAGTAATGTGTGTCCTCAAGAACGACAGGCCACACGTGGTATTTGATTTTTCTGAGGTACAGCAGATTGATAGCGCGGGCGTGGAAATGCTTCTGAAGTGCCTGGAGCGCGTCATGAGTCTGGACGGAGATTTAAAGCTCGCGGCCCTCACACCGCAGGCCTCTGTCATCCTTGAACTGACCCGTGTGGACCGGTTGTTTGAGATTTTTGCAACCGTGGACGATGCCGTGGAAAGTTTCCGTGGATTCATGGTTCAAGACACGCCGCAGCCTTCGCATGCCTGGTATACGGCGCGGTTTCCTGATCATGAACACGCAACGCGTGAACGTTTGGCTGGTTAACACTTCCATTCGAGGGAAATCTATGAATGCTGTGAGTGAAGTGCTACGGCGAACATTTTACGGCGTGCTGATCCTGGCTCTGGTTGCGCTGCCTGAATTGTCTGCCGCACAACAAGCGCCAGCGACAGACCAGCCGCAGGAGCAGCCGAGTGTTGCCCAGCAACAACAGCCAAATCAACCGGCACAACCAGCCACTACACCGGCGCCAACAGAAAATACTCAGCAAAGTCAGCAGGCTCAACCGCAGCCGAGCGAGCTCCCTAATAGCCCAGGAAGCGTTCGCCCGCAGGCGCAGCCTAGTGTTACCGAACGCCCATTAGGAACTGCGGCAGCGGAGATCGGCAATGCGTCTGGCACAGCCGCTTCCAAACCCGCAGGTATAGCGATTGCACCAGCGAAACAGCACCAGTCCCGGTCTTTGCTGATCAAGCTGGGAGCAGCATTGGGCGCTGGCGTTGCTATCGGAACCGTAATGGCTCTTTCTAATGCAAGCCCCAGTCGTCCCCCAAACAGCCAATAATGACCGCGCATAGACATGCAGTGATAGTAAGTTTTTCTGGTATTGACGGTGCTGGCAAAAGCACGCAGATTGAAATGCTGCGCACCAGCCTTACCGAAGCCGGATTACGCTCTTCCCTGCTTACATTTTGGGATGATGTGGTTATGTTCTCTGGCTTCCGGGAATTTTGCAGTCATCTTGCTTTTGGCGGCGACAAAGGCGTGGGATCTCCCGACAAGCCAATCAATCGCAGAGATAAAAATGTTTCATCCTGGCCGGTGATGTTGATGCGTCTGTTCTTTTACTTGTTTGACGCCGCACATCTCAATTACATGGTGGCAAAGGTAAAGAGGAGCAATGCCGACGTCGTGATTTTTGACCGTTATATTTACGACGAATTTGCCAACTTGCCTTTGCAACAGCCGTTCTTGAGATCTTACGTGCGTTTACTAATGAAGTTGGTTCCGCGGCCGGCTGTCGCCTACATCATTGATGCTGATCCTGCCCAGGCACGCCTACGCAAACCTGAATATCCCTATGATTTTTTGCAGCGCAATCGTGCTTCATATCTCGAACTGAATAAAATTGACAAAGTAATGACAATCATTGCACCTTCGTCGGTTGTTGAAGCTCACAACGAAGTCGTAGCAGCATTAACAGACAAACTGCCCAGCCGGCAACGCGAATTTTTTTCGTCCATCAAAGTTTTTATGCAGTCATAACTAAACTGCCCTCCCCCACAAAGCTTTGCGCGTAGAACGTTCAGTATTTCTTCAACTCTTGTATAGATACACAGCCAACACCTCACAGTGCTGGCTCATCGAATACGTGGGTTGTTACAGGGCTGTAACCGGGCTGCGAAGGGACCAAATGAAGATCTGTTTAGTCACTGCATTTCCACCAAGCCGAGGCGGTTTAAGTGAATATGGGTTCCATATCGCGCGCGTGCTTCAGCAGAATCCCCTTCTGAGCCTTACAGTACTTGCTGACGTTGTGCCTGATGCCCACGATGATCAGAGTGACGTGTCCGTAATACGATGCTGGAATTTCAACGATCCTAAGACTACCAGCAAACTCCTTCGTGTGATCCGGCAGATTGATCCGGATGTGGTCTGGTTTAATTTGTTGTTTACAACTTTCGGACATGATCCTTTAACGGCTTTTCGCGGGTTGACGCTTCCTGTCCTGACCAGGATGGCCGGGTATTACACGCACGTCACTTTGCATCACCTGATGGACTTTATCGATTTGGAAGGCGCGGGGATCCGCTTCCCGCGACTTTATCGCACAGCCGGAAAAATCGCGACGAAAATGCTGCTTTTGTCCAATTCTCTTTCTGTGTTGATGCCGGCGTATCGCAGCATTCTGTTGAAAGAATATGGCGGGGGAAATGTCCACTTTCGCACGCACGGCATTCTGGCAAAAAGCCCTGAATATCCAGATTTCTCCCGCCGTGGAAATCCGGAGCACCGTATCGTGGCATTCGGAAAGTGGGGCACTTACAAGCGTCCGGAAGTGCTGATTGATGCCTTCCAGGCAATCACAGAAAAAATGCCGCATGTGAAATTGGTGATTGCGGGCGGCGACCATCCGCGGACGCAAGGGTACATCGCATCACTGGCACGCAAATATGAGAGTGCGAAAATCGAGTTCACAGGCTACGTGCCGGAGGAAAAAATTGCAGATCTCTTCCGCGGCGCTTCCATTGCAGTAATGCCGTACTCATCCGCGACGGGCGCGAGTGGCGTGGCCCATCTGGCGTGCGCGTATGGGGTGCCCATTGTTTCATCTGACATTGCGGATTTCGCTCATATGGCGGATGAAGAAAACATGGCTATCGAGTTCTACAAGACAGGCGACAGCCATGCCTTGGCTGAAAAGCTGGTGGACTTGCTGTCGTCGCCCGAACGTCAACGGGAGATGGCGATCCAAAATTTCTCCGCTGCACTACGCATGACAATGCCCAGTGTTATCAGCGAATACGTTCGCCAATTCGGGATCGCCCATCAAACACGCGCGCTGCGCCCCGTTCGCTGGTTCCGCAGACTTCCCATCTGGATGTCACGGTCTTTCCTGGGGAGAGCGCTGCTGCGTGGCCTGATGCGCAGCAACCACCGGCTGCGCACATCCCAAGCCCGTCCCGGTTCATTGAATGGCGCCCGGCTATTCAACACTAACGGACATAACGGCAGCGGACATTTGAGCACCTCCGGAGGTCGCTTCAACGGAGATGGTGTAGTTCGCGCCAGTCTGGGTCTGGCTGGCACCCATTCCGGCGCACGAACTGAGAAGCATAACGGCGCCAACCACAAACAAAATCATGAACCCCTGGAGAATACGCTTCCTTTTTATTTGCCCAATACCGACGAAACTCACCATACCGAACGCAAGCAGGCTCGCGTAGATGAATCTCTGCTTATGCTGCCCCTGCTCGACAGCAGTGGAAATGGGAGCAGCGGAAACGGTGAGCGTGGAAGTCAAACTGCCATTATTGGAAGTAACCGGCGGAGCAAAGGCACAACTCATACCGACGGGGAGATTTAAACAAGCAAACGCGATTGGTGCGGTAATGGGTCCCGATGTAGAGCTAACAGTAATCGTGCTTGTCGCACTATGGCCGGGTCGAATCTTCAATGTCGCCGGTGCCGCCTGAATATTTATTGAGGCGCTAGCCGGTGGCGCGGGCGTGGCTGTATCGCATTTAGGACTGTAGCTAACAGGAGCGGAAATCTGGTTCCGCAAGGTTGGCTTGCCAATTGCTTGAATGAACAGCTGATAATTTCCCGAAGCCAGCGAAAAACTGCATAGGTTCAGGGAACTGGTGCCAGTACTCATATCAGTGAGTGACATCAAATTTTTGTTATCGGTGCTGACATAAACCTTGTAGTGATCAATTGTGTTTTCGTCGCCGGTGATATCCCAGTTCAACGAGTTTTTCGACACTGATGCACTAACCGAAACACAATTGTCTATCCCCGATTCAATTTCAGTTCCCTCTTCGTAGTCGTTCCAGGTCACAAGCTGTAAGGCATCCAGCTGACTTCCGGAGTTATACATGCCGTTGATCTTTGAAAAAGTCTGCAACCAGGTTTGGCCGCACTGCTGGTCCATGATCCGGTTCTGTCCCCACAACGCCAGTTTGTCATTGAATCCTTTGTAGCTGGCGCCGACAGTTTCGAGGTTGGAGTGCGACTTACCTATTTTATAAAAGCTGGCCAGGTAGGCAGATCCAAAATCTTTCGTTTTAGGCTGGACCCATGAATAACTGCCTCCCGTCATTGCACGAGTAAACCCTGCGCTGTTCTGAAAAATGAAAGTGGGATCGGAGGCCACTGCTACACCTGCAGCTTTCCAGTCAATCTGATAATCATGGTCAACATCGAAATTGGTAACAACTGGCTTTCCCTGAATGCGCATGTAGGCCGGAGAATCAAAGTAGGTCTGCTCGATATATTGCAGATGTTTTACAAGTGCCTGCTGCGGTGTGCAACCTGTGCAGGAATGCTTTTTGATCGCTCCTGTATCCACCATGATGGCAAATGTAAATCCAGGGTGGGCTTCAGCCTGTTTCATGATCTGGAGAGTAGCGAGATCACTGGTGGTTCCGTGCCCGTACCAGTCAATGATGACGCCATCAATGCCGCGGCTGATCATGTCCTGAACTTGCCGTGCGACTTGCTTGGAACTGGTGGAGTCATAACCTACATTCATGTGGCTGGAAGTGCCGAACCAGCCCATCAGGTGCGCATAAATCTTGGTATGGTTCCCGGGATAAAGTAGTGAGTGAATATCCAGTTTGCTGACATTGCCAGCGGCAAGGTTTCCGTTCACCTGAGTTTTAAAAATATCAACCGCGCTGGTGTTATTGGAGGTTTGCTGGGCCAGAGTGGTGGTGGGTTTTACCACCAAATTGTTGGCGTAAGCGACCGACTGCAAAATCAGGCTTGCCAAACACACTAAGAAAAAAGTTCGACGCATTGATTCCCTCGGGGGTAAGGCGGGTCGCGATTAAAGTCACGCCTTGGGCTGTGGGCCGTCGACGAAATGGCGGCCTGAAACAAGGGTTAAAGTGAGGGAATCGCAGCAGGGCTAGTCTTGGGGCGTATTACGCAGAGGCGCACAGCTTGCGAAAACGCTCACTTTGCAACAGAAAATTGTGTTGGGAATCAGTCTGTGGAAAAACTCATCACGGCGCCTCCCGCAGGCTCGAAGGGCTCGCACCGACGCGAAGCGCCCCGAACTTTGCAATATTTTTCCTACCTATGAGGCGTTGGCCTCACCAGTCCATACGGGAGGTCTATCTGAAGGCGAAAATACTGCTAATCCATTTTAGAGTCAACAAATTAGAGGGCCACTCCGAGGTACGAAAGTAGTAAGGGTCACGGCAAGGTAATCACTGACCTGTTCTTCATTACCCGCTCAGCCAACGATTTCCTCTTCTGCCACATCTCAAACACGCTTTAAACGCGATCAGAGGTGTGTCTGCGATGTGTATTTCGGGATGGATAAGATCAAGTTGTCTCGTAGTGGTGTTTGCCTTAGCGGGTTTGTTGATCGGCTGTCAGGGAATGCAACCTTTGCCCCCTCCGGGTGGCGGGTCGGGTGGGACCGGCGGAACGGGTGGCGGGACAACGCCGGCGCCGACAGCCTCATTGAGCGCCAGCCCGACCACTGTGGATTCCGGCCAAACGACCACTTTGACCTGGCAGACAACCAATGCCACCACGATAACTATTGATGGTGGTGTTGGCACAGTAGCGGAGCAATACGAAACTTGTCAAGGTACAAGGGGAG
>CAWBXL010000159.1:0-9877 GCA_963792305.1 uncultured Acidobacteriaceae bacterium
GCATGAATGGACGAAACACGGACAATAAGCGGATTTTATCCGCGCAGAAGTCGTCGTTGACGAGGAAAATCGAAGCGCGAGGAAAAACTCGTCCCGCTTCAGGAAAGAAAAACTAGTGTGGCCGTTTCAGGACAGCCTCGGCAACCTTCTGTCCCATCTGCGAAGTAGTCAAAGCAGTCTGCCCGGCTTTCACAAGATCGCGAGTGCGATGCCCCGCCGCCACAACCTGCGCTACTGCATCTTCCACAGCTTTAGCTTCTTCTTCCAGCTTGAAAGAATGCCGCAGCATCATAGCAATCGAAATAATCGCACCGAGAGGATTCGCAATTCCCTTCCCTGCAATATCCGGAGCGGAGCCATGCACCGGCTCATACAAGGCCACGGGGCCACCAACACTGGCCGAGCCTAATAATCCAAGCGACCCGATAATCCCCGCCGGCTTCATCGGAGAGAATATCGCCAAACATATTCTCCGTAAGAATCACATCAAACTCCGCCGGACGCGCCACCAGCACCATCGCCGCCGAATCCACATACATGTGCGAGAGCTGCACCTCAGGATATTGCGCACCTACACGCGTCACGACTTCTCGCCACAAGCGAGAGCAATCCAAAACATTGGCCTTGTCTATGGACAAAACTTTTTTCCGCCGCGTCTTGGCCAAATCAAACGCAACCTGCGCGATGCGCTCAATCTCCTGCTCACCATAGCGCATGGTGTCAGTAGCCACGCGTGATCCCGTCGGCCCATGAATTAACCGCGGCTCGCCAAAATAAAGTCCTCCCAGCAGTTCGCGGACAATCAGCATGTCGGCCCCACGCACCAAGTCTGGCCGTAAGGGAGAGCAATCTTCCAACCCCGGGAAACAAATCGCTGGACGCAAATTGGCAAACACACCTAACTCTCGCCGCAACCGCAGCAACCCAGCCTCAGGCCGCATATGTCCGGCATACTTATCAAACGCTGGGCCACCCACAGCGCCGAGCAAGACAGCGTTTGAAGAAACACAGGCCTGCAAAGTGTCCTTGGGCAAAGGATCGTTACTCGATAAGCAGCCCAGCTCCGCCAATGTCCTTTTTCGTGATGGAAAGTTGGTGCCCAAAAATCTGGCCCACACGGTCCAGCACGCGCAAAGCTTCATCGGTAACTTCGGGACCAATACCGTCCCCAGCCACAACCGTAATTTTTAGGAGCATGCGTTTCAGAACAGCATTTCAGTTTTTCAAGGTCACGCTAACCGTTCCGGCAGGACAAAAACCGTGCAGAAACCAAAGTGGCGATAACGAGATTGTAAAACGATTTAAATAGCGGAATTTAACAATTTTTACCCGAGGAACAAATTACAAATCTACTTGCAACAAACGAATTGCAATAAGTTGCAACTACACTCCCCAGAGATAGTCTTCCTGCTCTCCGTGGTGCTCGTGCCCGGTGACCCGTGCTGTCTCAGGAGCAGGAATCGAAGCTGGGTAGGGCTTCTGAAATGAATCGCGACCACTGTTCCCCGAAGAAGGTTCGTCTTTAGCCGCACTTGCCTCTTTCGCCAGTTCGCGCAGATGGCTGTCCTCGACCCGTTTGACCTTGTCCGCCAGCACAATAAACCGCCGATAAATATCATCCAGCTGCCGCCGGTCGAACTGATATCCCAATTGCTCATATCTCTGACCCAGCGCATGACGTCCAGAGTGTTTGCACAAAACCAAAGTAGAGTCGGGAACGCCCACCGTCTTCGGCGTAATGATCTCGTAAGTCAACGGATTTTTGATCATGCCATCCTGATGGATTCCCGCAGCATGGGCAAAAGCATTCAGACCAATGATTGCCTTATTCGGCTGCACGGCAACTCCCGTAACTTCGCTCAACATCTGGCTGGTCGGATAAAGCTGTTCGGAAACAACTCCGGTCTCATACGGATACTGGTCCGACCGCACTTTCAACGCCATCACAACTTCTTCCAAAGCCGCGTTGCCTGCGCGTTCCCCAATTCCGTTGATCGCGCACTCCACCTGCCGCGCCCCGGCTTCCACCGCAGCCAAAGAATTGGCCACAGCCAATCCCAAATCGTTGTGACAGTGGGTGGAAAGTACTACTCCGTTTCCTACGCCGCGTACCTTCTGCGCTATATCGCGCATGATCGCACCCAAATCCGCAGGCACAGTGAAGCCGACAGTGTCAGGAATATTCAGGGTAGTCGCGCCAGCTTCTACTACCGCATTCAGCACATCGCAAAGAAAATTGATATCGGTCCGAGTAGCGTCTTCCGGAGAAAATTCCACGTCCGCACAGAAAGACTTGGCCAGCTGAATCGCAGTCCGCGCCTGCTCCAGGCACTTCTCGCGCGTCATCTTGAGCTTGTATTGCAGATGAATATCAGAGGTCCCAGGAACACATGGATACGAGGCCGCGCTGCGCCCTTCAAGCTCCCCAGGCCCGTTCAATGTCCTGTGGAACCGCGCGCGCCAGTCCACAAATAATTGGACGGCGGATCTCCGCCGAGATCGCTTGCACCGCCGAGAAATCTCCATCTGAGGCAATGGGGAAGCCTGCCTCGATGACATCGACACCCAGCCGGTCCAGCTGCCGCGCCAGCCGCTGTTTCTCAGCGACATTCATACTGCAACCCGGCGACTGCTCGCCATCCCGCAAAGTTGTGTCGAATATCGTAACTCGCTCGCGTGTCATAGACGGATGCTCCTCCAACGGATGCTTACTATGCTAACTGGAAGCATCGGCAAAAGCAAAGCTTATAATATTAATGGTTACTATTAGCACAACTTAACTTATAAGTTATACTGATCCGGCCCGAATTCGGCGGAGAGACGCATGGATCTTGCTCAACTGGAAGTTTTCGTCGCTGTAGCCCAGGAAGGCCGCTTTTCCCGCGCTGCCGAAAAGCTGCATCGTACTCAGTCGGCGATCAGCCAGACCATCCGCAAACTGGAGGATGAAATCGGTGAGCCGCTATTTGACCGGTCCTCACGCGAAGGACGATTAACCGATGTCGGCCATGTTCTGCAAGATCATGCGGAAAAATTATTAAACCTGCGTCAAAGCGCGCATCAAGCTCTACTCGAATTGCGCGAGCTGCAACAAGGCAAACTCTCGATCGCCGCCAACGAATTCACCGCGTTATATTTGCTCCCGGTACTGGCCGAATTCCGCCGATTGCACCCCATGATCAAAATCGCAGTGCAACGTACTTTAGGACGTAACATTCCCGAAGATGTACTTCGTCACAATTGCGAACTAGGAGTCCTCACTTACGATCCGCAGACTGCACAACTAAGATCAGCAGTCGTCTACCAAGATGAATTGGTTTTAGTCGTGCCGCCGAATCATCCCTTGGCCAACGAGTCACAAGTCAGTATTCAGCAACTGGGGGCCGAATCCTTCGTGGCTCACAACGTGTCCTCCCCCTACCGAGAAAAAGTAATCGAAGCTTTCAAGCGCCACAAAACCCCGCTGCACATGGACATCGAACTCCCCACGCTCCAAGCCATAAAAAACTTTGTAGCTGCCGGAAACGGAGTCGCATTCTTGCCCGAGATCAGCGTGGAGAACGAGCTGACAAGAGGAGAGTTGAGGCGCATCCCGGTAAAAGAGCTGCGCCTCCACAGAAAACTAAGGTTGGTCTACCGCAAAGCCGCAAGCATCTCTCATGCAGCAAAAGCGTTTCTGAAAGTAGCAGAGAATATCGCAACTGAACGCAAAGGCAGATACCGCTTCGAGCCGCAACACTGAAATCTGTGGTTCAAGGTTAAAGTTCTAACCACAGAGAACACAGAATCACACGGAGAAAATTACCGCAGAGAAAATCAACACTGCGCAGTAACCAACACCGCCGGCTGCTCTGCAACCGCCGCTGTCAACGTGGGATGAATTTCAAATAGGGAAGTAAGATTAAACAGCTTCAGCAAGCTATAAACTCGCCGGTTCGGCGCCGCTAACTTCACCGACTGTCCTTTGGACTTGGCAAAATTCAACACCGCAATTAATTCGCCCAAACCTGCGCTGTCGATCATCTCCACGCCGCTCAAATCAATCACCACCCGCCGCGTATGCGACAGAACATCCAAAACTTTTGCCGAAAGCGCAACCGCCTCGTCACGAAACACAATACGGCCGCTGCAATACACCACTGTAGTCCCGGCGTTCTCACGAACTTCCAAACTTAACTTCAACTTCGGCTCCTTAATCATTGCTGAGAAAAATTGCGGCTGTTGTACACATGCACACGTTGACATAAAACTCACCGTTTCTATTTAACCTTTCCTACATTCATAGACGATTGAAAGAGGATTTAAGTTCAATAAAAATTTGTTAAAAGGTATGCGGCCCAAAGTAACCGGACTTAATAAACTTGGATGAATAATTCCAGCCCACAGATTCAAAAGGATTTACCGATTATGCGGGGCTGTTGGCGAGCTCCCATTCATTTTCATCTTGAGATTCCACGTCGTGGATAAATTCCTTACTAGCTTCAACTTCGGCATTTACGTCAGAAACTATAGCAATATCTTTGTACTCCTGAATTTGCACACCCTCTGAACTCACAGTGATGTAGGTAGCCTGTGCATCGGTCCAACTACCCGAGTTGTAATACTCAATCCCATCCTGCTCATGATGCATGGCCACATGCGTGTGCCCACAAAAAACCCGGCTAGCCTGCCATGCCCGAGCTTGCGCCAAAGCTCCCGCGGCAACTTTCGAAGAAAGCCGCAACCACCGCGTATTCAACAAATCCACGTAACGAGAAAACCTCCGGTCCTTAAAATCCAGTTTCTGCAACTGCAAATGCAAAAATGACCCCAAATTGCTCAGCAATACATTGTTCACCGCAAAGCGATCAAACTGATGACCGTGCACCGCTAAGTGCCGGCGACCTTCAAACTCCCAAACATATTCCTGATAAACCTTCACGCCTACCAGATGCGACATGACATTCGTCAGCCCTTGGTCATGATTCCCCTCCACCCACACCACTTCAATTTTTCGTTTGGGATTCGACAGCTTGCGAATGTAGCCGAGAAATTTCCAGTGGTCCTTGGTAAGTCGCCCAAAATTCAAATCCGAGAAAATATCGCCCAGTAGAACCAGCCGCCGGAAACTGGTTTCCTTAAGCATCCGCATGGCCGCCTGGGCGCGACTAATGTGCGATCCTAGGTGTAGATCCGACAAGATGAGCGTGTCGTAGGCAGCGTTACTCATCCCCTTTTTTGTAACGCAGCTATGTTACGGGATGATTAAATCTGCACCAAAAACAGGTCAATTGGTAACTACATGATAACTAGGCAGTTGCATGAGAAATTCAAAAAATCAATCAGGTTGTTGCTGCGAAATCAATAAATCTCCCAACCAAACGATAAAAACTCCTCCCGCAATGGCAGCGACGGCAATTACAACCAAGAACGTCAAAACGATGACAGCCGTAGTTAAATGTGGCCCAAACCAGTTGAAGATTATGGAAACAACTTCGGAAAGATAACGACGGCCAATCGCGATATAAGCAGCCGCAGCACTAATCCCAGCGACAAGTCCGCCAACAATAAAAAGGGCAAAGCTCAATTTGCTCCTGGCCAGACCGTAGTGAGATTGGGCGTAGGTTAAAACAAAAATGCCCGTGATGGCGAGAAGGACGCAAATCACAACGAAAATGCAGAAACCAACGATAGGAAGCAACATCGTGAAAGAAAACTACTTCGCCGCCGGCGGAACGTACTCTTTCGGCACCGCCGAGCCCTGTCCAAAGAAGAATTGCTCCAACTGCTGCACGATGGCCGCCTGATCTTCCTTCCGCGCCGGATTCAGCCGGTACTCATTCAGCAACATCTTGCAGTGCTCAGTCCACATCCCCCAAGCCTGCTTGGAGACATTGTCATAGACTTTCTGCCCCAGATCCGTATCGAAGGGAGGCTCATCCAGCCCGGGAAGTTCCTGTTGCAACTTGACGCAAAAAACCTTGTGCTCTGCCATTATTTTTTCCTTGTGAAAATTATCTCACAGCCGGAGCAAGGTGATTCGACCTGCTCTATCGCTCCAAAACTAACCCCGAGCTCACGCTCGGGGCTATGCAATCCCGCCGCTGAAGCGGCGCAATCAATTTGAGGAAGTGCAAAATGCGCAACTACTGCCGCGGCGGAACACTCCCACCCGATGGCGAAGACCCAGTTCCGCTCGTGCCCGAAGGGCTGGTCGGCGAAGCTGACGGAGTGGTCGAAGGACTCATCCCAGGCGTACTGTTGGGCATCTGATTCGACGGCCCACTCATGTAGGGATTAGTGCCGTTCGGCTTATTCTGCGCTGTCGTCGAAGTTGAATTATTGGGCGAACTTGCATCTGCTCCTGCGTTCGGCGTAGCCGTGCTCGCTCCCGGCATAGCCGTCGAGGCTGGCGGAATTGCGGTTGTCGGACAAGGAGTCGCAGTGGACGGCGTTGTGGATGGCGTAGTCGTAGCACCCGGAGTCGCCTTCGGCGTCGTCTGATTCTGTGTACCTGGAGTTGTAGTCTGGGTGCCGGCACCGGGTGTTCGCCGTCGAACTCGGCGGAGTTGCAGTTGACCCGCTCGGTGTAGCTGTAGTTTGGGCCACTGCCAAAGTGCCAGCCAGAATCATTCCGCCCATCACTATCAATTTTGTTTTCATAAAATTGCCTCCCTATAAAAAGTCTGTATTGCTCAAAGGTAGGCGCGGAAGAAAACCACTCACATCGGGGAGACACAGTAATCCCAAATAACTGTCTGTGTAGGCGGGAAATACGCTTTGGTGGGCCCACCGGGATTCGAACCTGGAACCAACAGATTATGAGTCTGCTGCTCTAACCGTTGAGCTATGGGCCCTTCGGCCAATCTAGCACAACTGCAACCTGAGGTTTTCTGGTCATTTCCAGTCTCAAAAGGACACCAGCCGTAACCAAGCTCTAATGCCCTGTATCAGTTAGCCAGCTTATTACGAACCGTTACCAAAGTTTACCGCAAAATCTCGTAAGTTCTTGTATATAGGCACCTTAGTCGCTAGCATGAAGTGTTGTTTTGGTCCTCCTCAGACTTTCTCCCCAAAGTCTTGGCAGGCTCATCAGGAGCGTTCCGTCAGTCCTATGAAGGGTCGCACACAGTCGTGGAGATCCATGTCATTCGAGGCCAAGGCTTTTGTATGCCTGATCGTGACCGCCGGCCTGGTCGTGTTGGGCTACGGCATGGGCCACCCCTCAAGCAAGAATATTGCTGAATTCATTTGCTACCTGTTGGTCGCTTTTCTCGCTTCCACGCTGTCTGTGAATTTGCCTGAAGTCGCGGATACTATGTCCGCGAACTTTGTGCTGGTCCTGGTAGGCATTTTGGAACTGAGTTTTACCGAAACGCTGGCTTTGGGATCAGTTGCTGTCCTTACTCAGACGTTCCGCCGTGACCGCAAGCGGCCTATCACTTTGGCAGTCAATCTCTGCACTAGTGCCTGCGCCATTGCGTTGTCCTACAACTTCTATCATTCGGGGTATGTTCCCAGGCTCCTCGATAGTTCGGCGCCATGGCTGATTCTGGCTGCGTCAGTTTATTTCCTGGCCAATACTGGATTAATTGCGACTGCAAGCGCATTGCTGGAAAGAAAATCACTCCAGAAAATCTGGCTCGATTGTTATTCCTGGTCGTTCCCGTATTACCTCGTGGGCGCTGGGGTTGCGGCCCTGATCGGTTGGATTGACAGTCAATACCAGTGGCAGTCCTCGCTATTAGTCCTCCCAGTTATTTACCTGATTTACCGCTCATACCATCTCTACCTGAGCAAACTGGAGGACAAGAAACAACACGGCGAGGAAATGGCCGGCCTTCACCTGCGCACAATTGAGGCGTTGGCGCTCGCCATCGAAGCCAAGGACCATACCACCCACGACCACTTGCAACGCGTGAAAGTGTATGCCATCGAAATCGCCAAGGAGATGAAAGTCAGCAGGGAGGAGATGGAGGCCCTGCATGCCGCTTCTCTATTGCATGACATCGGCAAGCTGGCCGTGCCTGAGCACATTATTTCCAAGCCCGGCCGCCTGACGCCGGAAGAATTCGAGAAGATGAAGATCCATCCGGTAGTAGGGGCGGAAATTCTGGAACGTGTGCGTTTCCCCTATCCCGTGGTTCCCATCGTCCGCGCCCACCATGAGAAGTGGGACGGCACTGGCTACCCTTTTGGCCTCAAAGGTGAACAAATTCCCATCGGCGCAAGAATTCTTACCGCGGTGGATTTTCTCGATGCGCTGACTTCCGACCGCCAGTACCGGCGCGCGTTGCCCATCGAAGAAGTCATGAAGCGCCTGCAAGGCAGAGTCCGGCAAAGCCTTCGATCCCAAGGTCGTAGATGTTTTGCAAAAGCGCTACCGTGATCTGGAACGGCGTATTCAGTCGAACTCCAAGCAATCCGAATCCAAGCTTTCCACCGAAGTGAAAGTCGAACGTGGGGAGGCTCCCGCAACTGGATTCGAACAGATGTCGCACCGGAGCGTGCTGAAGCCAGTTTCCTGTTTTCGATCGCAGCTGCCCGCCAGGAAGCTCAAACTCTGTTCGAACTGAGCCAGGACTTGGGAGCATCACTCAGCCTGGCGGAAACGCTGTCGGTATTTTCCGTAAAATTGCGCCGTCTGGTTCCATATGATGCCATCGCAATCTATATCCAGCGCGGCGAAGAGCTGGTCCCAGAACATGTAAACGGCGACAACTTCCGCCTGTTCTCTTCGCTCCGAATTCCGATCGGCCAAGGTCTGTCGGGATGGGTGGCTCACAATAAAAAGCCGATCATCAACGGCAATCCCTCGGTCGAACCGGGATACCTGAATGATCCCACCAAGTTCAGCACGCTCCGTTCTGCACTCGCCGTTCCGCTGGAAGGCGTAGCGGGATCCATCGGCGTGCTGGCGCTTTACCACGGAGAAACCGATGCCTTCACCTCCGACCACTTGCGCATTCTGCTGGCGGTCAGCTCCAAGATGGCGCTCTCCATCGAAAACGCGATGAAGTATCCAGCAAGCGGAGAATTCTGCCACCACCGACTACCTGACCGATCTGCCCAATGCCCGCTCGCTGTTCCTGCAATTGGAGCGGGAACTGGCGCGCTGCAAACGCAGTAACACTGGCTTGGCCGTGATGGTCTGCGATATGGACGGCTTCAAGCAGATCAACGACCGCTTCGGCCACCTGGAAGGCAACCGCGTATTGCGGCTGTTCGCGCAGGCGTTGAAAGAGAGCTGCCGCGAGTACGACTACGTGGCCCGCATGGGTGGCGACGAATTCGTGGTTGTAGCGCCCGGACTGAGCGTCGACTCCGCCAACAAAAAAGTCCATCAGTTGCGCGAACTGGCCCAACAAGCCGGACGCGAAGTGTGCGGCGAAGACATCCTGTCGTTGAGCACAGGCTTTGCTCTGTTTCCCACGGACGGCGCCGACGCGGAAGCACTGCTGGCCGAAGCCGACCGCCGCATGTACGTAGAAAAGCAGCGTCAGCCGTTCCGCAAGAACCGCCGTTTGTATCCGCGCATGAAATGCAGGGTAACGATTGAAATACAGGAACACGGCAAAGAAACTCTTATTATGGGAAATCTGACCGATGTCAGCCTGGGAGGCTGTTTCGTAGAAACCAGCGTGATCATGGCCGCCGGCACCCCGCTCAAGGTGGTGTTTTCAATTGATGACGGCAAAATCCAGGCGGAAGGCAGCGTCTTGCGCCTGGAACCAGGAGCAGGCATCGCCATCCAATTCAACGAAACAACCCGTGGCGACCGCGGCAAGATCCCGCAAGTCATCGAATACGTGCAAAAGGCCTCACAGCAATATGACAGCAGTTTCTACGAAAAGTTGCTAAGCCAACCAAAACTGTAACTAAGAACTGATGAGTCCCA
>CAWBXL010000160.1:0-6700 GCA_963792305.1 uncultured Acidobacteriaceae bacterium
GAATGGACTGCGGATTATTTCACCACGCCAGACGAACTTGCTCTCGGTGTAATTCAGGCACTGGCTGAATGGGAATCGCGCGGTCGTCCTGGTGCAAGGAGGACGTTCGCCTCTACTCCCGAATATTTCAAAGGTAAGAATCCTGCTGGCCAATTTCAAATTTTAGATTTCAGCACTACGCTACTCGGGCGCGACGACGAGATTCGTACGCTTGATGCGTTTGCCCAGGACAAACATTTACGCGTCTGCATCTTGAGTGGCAGAGGAGGCATTGGAAAGAGCAAGCTCCTACACGATTGGGTTAATGCGGAACCACAAAGGGCCGTGTTTTTGAAAGACGAACCGCTCTGGGATGGTGATTTTGAACAAGAAATTCCTGTCAAATGCAAAGTATTAATTGTCGATGACGCGCACCGACAGGAATCTTTTGGTCGGGTTTTGCAGCTCCTTCAAGACACAGCCTCCCATAGAAATCTAAAGTTAGTCGTGTCAACGAGGCCGGGCGGTGCTAAGCACCTTCTTCAGAAGATTCTATCGAAAATCGACCAGGCCCAAGTGCTGCAACTGCCAGAGCTAAAGGAGCTAACAAAAAAACAAAGTCGCACATTGGCCGAACAAGTTCTTGGTCATGGTTTTCTTAACTTCGCTGCACATCTTGCAGAAATCGCGAGTAACAGCCCATTGGTTATAGTGGCAGGCGGAAGATTGATCGCTAACAATAAAATCAACCCGTCGTCTCTAACGACTTTGGACGACTTTCGCTCTACAATATTCAACCGCCTACTGGAAGAAATGGACTTGCAAGGTCCAACGTTCCCCATCAATCCAGCTCGTCCGGTGTTACACCTTATCGCGGCACTCGGTCCTATCAACGTCGAAGGCGAAGACTTTCAACAAGCTGCCCATAGGCTTCTGAACCAGTCAGTAGACGATATCCTGCGGACAATTGATCAGCTAGGTGTTAATGGAGTAACTACATGCCGCCCTAAGCCCATACGGGTCATTCCAGATGTGCTTTCCGATTACCTTTTGGAAGAAAGTTGTATCAATCAGGCGGGTTGGTCAACATTATATGCGGATCGCGTGTATGAATATTTCGGTGCTCATTCTCTGAAGAGTCTGATGCGTAATTTAGCAGAACTCGATTGGCGGCGAGGTCAGTCAGGCGAGAATAAGCTAAACCTACTTGATAAGATTTGGACAAATATTTATCAACAGTTTGTTGCAGCCGACGAATATGGTCGCCAGCGCATTCTCACAGATATCACCGGTGCGGCAATCTACCAACCTCGCCAAGTGCTTGCTCTCGTAAAAACAGCAATTGACAAGCCAATACAAATTGACCCAGGGACACAGCATAGTGCATACAGAATGGGGCAAGATTATGTACTGTCGGCGCTTCCTAACCTCCTCGAAGCTACGGCATACCACTCAGAGCATTTGAAAGAATCGATAACTATGCTTTGGGAACTGGCCAAGCAAGAAGCGGTGCGCAGTGGCAGCGCTAGTAGTGCGAAGGCAGTTCTTAAACGACTAGCATCGTGGCATCGTTATGGCAATACTGCTTTCACTTTTGCTGTCTTAGTTCAGCTGATACGCCTCACTCGCCGGCCGGATGCTTTTACAAGTGACTTCACTCCATTCACGCTAATCAAGCAAATATTGGAACGTGAGGGCGAATTTAACGAATGGGAAGACGAGATGACCATGTCTTTCGGGGGTTTCGGGTTGAACTATGAGGCGGTTGGTCCTGTCAGGGAGAGCGCGCTTGACTATCTAGACTTTGCATTAGAGGGAGATGTGGGGCCAGCACTCAACGCGGTTGCCATCATGCAGGATTTGCTTCATAGCTACCTTAATCGCATCGGCCGAGAATCGACGCAGGAAGAAAAGAATTGGCAGGGTCGAGAACGAGAACGTTGCCTTCAGGCCATGGTCGGGAGATATGAAGTAACAACAAGTCCAATTTTGAAAGCAAAGATTTATAACGCATTGCGGTCTGCAACTGGAATTAATCACCCAGAACCGATACGCAAGTCTGCAATAGCTGCTCTCGAGCGCATTGTGTTAGAGGATGCCACGGCAGTTGTTGATGCGATTTGTACCGAAGAGCACAATCTTCCTTTCCTTACGACGGAGTTCTCGAATAGTGGATGGGAGCGCCCAATAATGGAGCTGATGATGAAGGGACGTTCTAGCTTAGAGCGTCTTATTGCTGGCGCCGGGAACCAGGCGCATTTTGTCATCGACCAAATCCAGGCGTGTCTCGAAATTCGCGTCAAGACTGGCGGGTTCCATCGCTTTATGTTGGCTTTTTCGGAGAGAACGGATTTCTTAGCAGAAATGGCCGATCAACTTATCGGTCATCCGCTGAACGTCGATTTAGTGGAACCTCTTTCTTCGGTACTAAACTCTATTCACGCAGCAGATCCGCCGACTTTTCGGCAGCGAGCTCTAACAGCCCTAAAATTGGAAGCGATTCATGTGATCCGTGCTTCAGCAAACAATTTGCGTGTCTTCGAAGGCGCGACCGAGGCGGACATAGCCGTCATCCAAGCATATGCAGGATATCCAGATCCTGTTGCAAAACGGGGCGCTATTTATGCCATAACCTACATGGGGAAGTTCACTGATCTACAGCCGAACTTGAAAGATGCGATTTTATCTATTCGGACAGAAGGGAATAAAGCAATTGCTGCAGATTTGGTGGATGCTTTCGGTCCATATGGCGTTCCACTAACGAGCCTTACGCAAGTAGAAGCGGCAAAGGTTACATCAGAGCTGATTGACGTTGAAGACTGGGAATTCGATCAAGGAGCGATTCCGCGCTTTTTGAACACGTTCGTCAATCTATTTCCCGATGAAACATACGACTTATTGATAAATCGGATTGAGCGAAGCATCCAAAAAGTAGCAACCGGCGGGTCGGGATTGCGTACCATACGTCTAGTGCATCAAAATATTTCATTTAATGCTGTATCAGTTGAGAAGCGACTTCAGTTAGGGCAAGATTGCATCAGCCGACTTTTGAAAACCGATTCAGGCGCAGTCGAACTATCCGATCTCTATTGGATTGTCGTGGGCTACGAAGAATCATCTTTTCGCGCAGTGCTAAAAGCTGCAGATAAGGTTGACGAACAAGGTGTTAATAATATTGCAACTCTGATTGAACAAGCTGTTCCACATCTTGCTTTTACTAATCTCGAATTTGCGAAAGATTTGATCCGAAAATTTAATGGTACAAAAAGAGCGCGTATTGTGGATGCCTTCGCGGGGCAAGCTCGACATTTCGGAATGGGCGTATTCAATGGTGATCCCGAGAGCCATCTGGAACAACAGCATAAAACGTTCACAGGACAGGTAAATGCTCTACCGGATGATCCTGATCTCGATGATCTTGCGAAGGCGCTAAGAAAATATTCCTAAGAAACACAAGGTCCCTCCACTCCGCAGATCATCGCTTCGCGATGATCTGCTCCGGTCGGGATGACAGAGTTGGGGCGATCGGAGTGTGATCTCAGCGGCTAAAGCCGGATCATTTTGATGATCTCTTATCGCAGGGCTGAAGCCGCTGCGCCACCCAAAAGCAGATTCCTCGCGCAAAAAACCGCGCTTCGGAATGACAATGTGGAGAGTTCGGGGCGGGTGGCCCTTACTCATGTCCCGCGGTATTCTGCCCGCACGATTCGAATTTAGCCTTGTCCGCCTGCGCTTCGTCCTTCGACAGACAGAACCGATCCAGATCCATCGGCGCAAGAACCGGTCCCTGAAAATACTTTTTCATGCTGGCTACGCGCGCCTGCTGCTCCGCATTGTTTTGCGGGTCGTAGTGATAGAAGACAACCGAGTGTACCTGGGCTTTCGCGGCAAGTTCGCCCAGGCTGTCCACGGTGAGATGTTCCTTCTCCATGTGCGCGGCAAATTCCTGTTTGCGGGAAGGTGGCCAGTGGTTTTGGGCAGCCACCTGGTCGATGAATCGCGGATGCTCCTCGGAACTTTCCTCAACTTCAGAAACCAGAACGTCGGCGCCCTTCGCCAGTTTCACCACCGCATCACTGGGCCCGGTGTCGCCGGTAAATACCACCACGCCCTGGGGCGTTTGGATGCGGTACGAATAGGACTTGAAATGTGCTCGGAGCTGCGCCGGCATGAGCGCGTAATGCGAATTCTCGGCGGCCGTGATCTGAATTTTATCGTCACGGTAAACAATGCCATCGCCCTCGATCTCGTGGGCAACAAAGGGACTGGTCAGGCCATGGTTCGGCCGGCCCAGCTGGAACCCGGGCTCGCCCGCGGCAGACACTTCAAAGGGAATGCTGAGGTAGTGAAAGGCGGCTTCCACCAGTTCGCTGGTTTGCGGCGGCCCGTAGATATTGATCTTTCGCGCATTCGAGCTGAAATCGAGGCGGAAGTAATCGTTGGCCATCACGTCGGCGAGGCCGAGATCATGGTCCGGGTGCAGGTGGGTAAAGAAAATCGCTCCAATCGTTTCCGAGGGAATTCCCGCCTCGACCAGGCGGCTGATGGTCCCAATGCCACAGTCAATCAAGTACGGTCGCCCCTCAACCACGAGCAGCGTGGCCGGCTTGGAGCGATTCTTGCGCAAAGGCGGACCGGCTCCGGTCCCCAGCATCAGCAGTTCGGTATCGTTCGCCCGCAGCGCCGTGCTGTCTTGCGACGCAACCGGAACGCTGAAGAAAGTTAGCCCCAGCGCGAGAGCTGCAACGAAGTTTGTTATACAGCGCGATCTACTCATGCATGGACCCTCGGCGCGGAGGGACGACCCCCCGCAGAATCGCCGTGGGCCAGGAGTCCCGGAACCCCGCTGGGCTAGCTGGCGGCTTTCTTGTCTTTCTCTTTCTCGGCATGCTGACGCATCGCCGCCATCGTCGCCTGCGTGTAATCCTTGCGGTTTTTGTTTTTTGGCCGCCGTTTTCTCTTGGTGCTGTAATGAGTCTGCGCCATGCTGTCTCCTGATGGATCGGCGGTTCGGGACGCCAGCCCGTTTCACATAACGATTCTAAATAGAAAACAGTTTTTATGCCGATTGGACTTGCGGGTGGCGGTTCAGAAACTGGTCACGTTTCTGGCGACACCGCATAAAGGCGCTTGAACGTACTCCACAATCTGATGTAAAAAGGCGGCGTTCTGATAGTCGTCAGCGTAGCGGCTGTCCTGTCCATTTCTGTCGGTCTTGTCCGTGATGTTGAAGTTATTGTCGATGGAGTAGTACTCGACATAGCCCGATGGAAAACTGACGTATCCCGGCACCCTGCCAAAATACCAGCCAAAACTGGTGTGCCGTCCCAGGGCATTGGCGATGTCAGTCAAATCATTTTCCCGGTCGTAGGAGTAAGTCGTCGTGTTGCTGGCTGGATCAGTCACTGAAGTCAATCGGTTGGCGTCGTCATACGCATACGTCGTGACCTTGCTGTTCTGGAATACGTAAATACGCGGACAGACGGGTACTTCCTGACTTGTTCTTCGAGAAATTAGGTAAACGTTCCGCCTATCCTCAGATTGCAACTACTTGTGTGCAGACCGCTCCTTCGCCCAACTGGCCAGATCACCGCCTTCGTCATTACCAGCATAGTCGCCAGCTTTGCAAACAACCGGAACGTTGACTCGTGTAAAACGAAGTTCGTCCAGATTTATTTTCCAAGCTTCTACTGCCGCACCAGAAGCAGCCTTATGCGACTCGCTCCATGTACCAATCACAACAGCTGACGGATTTGATTTCTCGATACAGTCGAATATGAATGACTTGTCTTCTTCTCGAGATTTGACCACGTCGCGCACGATGCCACATTTGTCCTCATCAGTAGAGCATTGCACAATCAACAAGAGAGTTTTGTTCTTGAAGGTGTGCGCCTCTAGGAATGCACGTTGACTTCGATCGAGACGAATTCCATAGCGCCCAATAGATGACTCAAATTCCCGAGAACAGCCACTTTGCCCGATATACTTCTGGCGCAGAGTGCCTGCTCCGGCCCATGGCACGAGTACAAAAATAATGCAGCCTATTAATAATAATGCCTTCATATCATTTTTCTCCTAATGTCCATGTGGGTGAATGGTCGGAGCGAAGCCGCTCGCCCCTCCCTTTCCAGGTACATATTGAAGGTGGGCGGGTGGCCCACCTCTCGTGTGGGATTCTAAATCTGAAAAGGAGAACTTGCCTTCCATCTTGGGGTGGCGCATGTTTGCCCGATTTTGGCAAACGTGGGACCTCGCCCAACGAACAATCTCTATCTGTTTCGGGAGCGGTGATCGTGGTGGGGCCCCGCATCTCGAAAACCGCGAGATGCAGGCCACCCCAAGGGCTTGGCTTTTGTTTGACACGTGAGATGTGGATCACCCGTCCGTAGCCCACCGAAAAAGCCTGCGCTCGTTCCACGGCAAGATGCGTTGGGAGTTACGGCTTAGTGGCGAAATCGGGGAACACTTCCGTCTATCCCCGATTTCCATGAGCTTTTAATTTTTATCCTTGGCCTGGAATTTCGTATTGTGGGAAAGAAAACAGACTAGATGCCGACGGCCCCAAATCCCTCCCGCAACCTACTCCAAATTAGTGATCTTCCAATCACTAGGCGACCGCTTCAGCACCACGTTTTTTTCGGATGTTTCGATACTTCCCTCTGAGAATGTCAAAACCCAATAGTGAAGTTGAATTGCGCTATTTTGATCCAGAAATTTGAAT
>CAWBXL010000161.1:0-6558 GCA_963792305.1 uncultured Acidobacteriaceae bacterium
AACTTCAACGTTTCTTCAGTTCCGCGGAACTCCAGCCCGCCGTCGTCAATGGATGAGTTCATCATGCCCTCATACACCACATCAAATCCGGAATAGCGGAATGCCGCCTGAATCGTGTCCGGACAATCCCACTGTTGAAACACATATTTGTCGGCCAGCATGTGCGCGTCGCGCGGCGCGTCGGATTTCATGGCCCAGTGCACCACATCGATCCAGTGAGTAAATAAATCGTCATGGCGCCGCCGACCAAATTCCAGAACCAGCGCCAGTTGCTGAATTTTTCTTCGCTGAAAGCCTGCTCCGGGCGCCTCCCAGCCAAAGTTTCCAGTCCAGCGCCTTTAACATCTGTAGGTTTCGATTCCAGTTGCGCGTATAGTTCTGCCACCAAAAAGTCCGCACCTGCGGAACTTGCCCCAGACTTCCGCCCTGAATCAGATTGACGGCATCGCGAAAATGCGCCCAACTGCGCTGCTGCATCCCGCATTGCAAAATTTGTTTTCTGGAGCGGACCGCGCGCGTAAGCGTAGCGCCTTCCTCGATGGTGTGGGTGACAGGCTTTTCCAGATAAATGTCTTTGCCCGCCGCCAGCGCATCCACCGCCATACGAACATGCCAGTGATCTGGGGCTGCAATGAACACTGCATCAATGTTCTGCTGCAAGGACTTCCCGATAATCGAGGTGGACCGTAGCGAGTCCCGCCAGATCGTTCCTTAACCGCATCAGAGTGGGGCGAGTAAACATCACTCACGGCGACAATCTGATAAGGCCCAGCCTTGTCGGCAACATCCAGCAGGGAACGCATGCGGCGTCCCGCGCCAATGACTCCGATGCGAAGCGTATCGTTGGCTCCGAACACTCGCGTGGAGGCGAGCGCCGTCATGCCAGTGGCGATCATAAAACTGCGGCGGTTTAGCATTTTGGGTGCAACTCCCTTAAGTTATTTAGGCCAGCGATTACTTGCCTGACATCTCGCGAATATAAAGAGTCTTTACATCAATGGTCGTATGCCTGTCCCCATGATCGAGCTGGAATCCAATATTCCCGTCAGCGAATCCGGCATCGTGCACCATGTCGATGGTTTTCACTCCATTGAGCCAGGCTTGAATGTGGTGACCTTTGGCGATGATGTAGTAGTGGTTCCAGTCGTTCTCATGGACCAGCTTGGGAACCAGGTCTTGCGGAAATAACTGCACCATACCGGCCCGGCGTTCTTCCCACAAACTTCCCCAATATCCCTCTCCCATATCAATTTGGTAGCCGGGAGCATTGTCCGGATCAGTTGGATGAATACGAATGCAGACCCCTGAGTTCGGCTTCGTGCCGGTCATTTTAATAAGGACGTTCAGTTCGAAGTCCTGATAAGTTTTCTTGGTCCAGCTAAAGTTGTGCAGTTTTCCCCCGTCATAATCCCCATGCAACACACCATCCTTCAGGCTCCAGTAGCGGGAATCTGCGGTCCAGCCATCCAGCGACGTCAGCATGTTGACCCAATTTGTGCCGATTGGTTTATCGTCACTTAACTTACCTTCCGCCGGAAGGGTTATCGACAAGCGGCGGTCAGATGTGTCTGAGGCTGGGGAAACTTGTGCTCGACCATGGACTCTGACTGCATAAAAAAGGAAACAACTACCGACAAACAGCAGAATCTTAAGTTTATTGATGAAGGTGCGTTTCAGGCGATGCATCGAATCCTCTTTCTGGCTGTTGGCTTATTGTGCTTTCGGAATCACAATTGAGAAGAATGAAAACGTTTTCAAAGCGCGAAATATATACTCGCAAAGCCATCATGGATGGGTTCCAGTCGCAGCAAAGTTTAACGAAGCAGGGAATTATACCGCGGGGATGGAATGGGTGGAGCGCCAACCAAACCGACAACTAAATTCTCATTGACACATTAGGACAGGTCGCCTAATATCCCTTCAAATCCGCCCCTACCCCCGCGGATTTTCGGCCCAAAAGATCTAGCCCCCGCCAAGCCCCACTTTCAGAAAGGTGATCTATGTTGAATTCCTTTCCACCCGACAGAAACTACATGCTGCTCAACCTCAAAGATCTGTTCCGACGCGCGCGATCACTACCATGTACACCTGTCGCATCTGAAAAATGTTGTGGGCACCGCAGTAGGACGTTATTTGATCCACGAAAAAGACTGGTATGCGTCAAACCCCCCAACCACGCGACGAAAAACCAGTAAACCCAGCGGCCCGAAAACTCTGTTCAATACCGTAATTCGCGACTGGTCCTGGCCCTGCGTACTGGTATTTGTGAATCAGTGGGAGCCGAAGAGCGCATTCAGCGAAGATCCCGACCTGATGGTTCCACGCGCACTTTATCTACCGGATGGCCGCGTAGTTCCTTCCTGTACCGTTCTGGTTAAGGACGATCTCACTCCTCCTAATCCGACCGACTATCAACTGTCATTTCCCAATGGTTATGTTGGCGGCGGATATCTGACTTTCGCAGACGTGCAGGGCCGCCAGCACTTTGGCTCAATCGGTTGTCTGGTGACCGATGGCGACCTGACTTATGCACTCACCAACCGCCACGTCACCGGCGGCGAAGGCCGGGAGATGTAAACCATGCTCAAGGGAAAGAAGGTGTATCTCGGCAAGTCGGATAAAAATCAGATTGCGACCAGGGCTTTTACAAAGATGTATCCCGGATGGGCCGGGGGAAATGTAGAACTTCGGGTAGATGCAGGATTGATTCAAATTGACGATATTGCGGACTGGACCACTCAGGTTGCGGGTATGGGTTCTCTGAACGAGTGGATGGACCTGACGACCGATAACTTAACGTTGGATTTCATCGGGGAAAATGTAAGCGCATTCGGCGCGGCTTCCGGGGAGATACACGGCACCATCGGCGGTTTGTTCTATCGCTATTCCACAGCCGGAGGAACCGATTACGTTACCGACTTCCTCATTTGCCCGCGGAGGGAAGACATCCGCGCCACCTTACACGGAGACTCTGGAACTTTGTGGTTTTGGGAGGAGCCGCAGCCCAAGAAAAGCAAAGTGCAGCAGGTTGTTATCAAGAGACGCCCTTTCGCAATTCAATGGGGAGGCCAAAGTTGGGTCAACGATGGTTCAGACCGTCGTACCGGACGGTTCGCACTGGCCACAGCCCTAAGCACGGTGTGCCGTGAACTGGGTGTGACGCTGGTCCGCGATTGGAACTCCAATCTTCCTGAGTATTGGGCGGCAGTCGGACATTACACAATCGGATTTTTCGCCTGCGATCAATTGCCGGGAAAACTTGGCAAGTTAATGAAGGCCAATCAGGACATCGTTTCCTACCCAACCACCTCAATCACCTCGACCAGCAAGATCACAAAACCTGGCCCGGGTGGAATTGTCCCGCTCGCGGATGTGCCCGACCGGTTATGGGCCCACGGGAAAATGGTCCGAGGCAGCGCTGACAAGTCGAACCATTTTGCGGACATGGACAAGAAAGATCCAAAGAATGGGAACAAAACATTGCTGGAGTTATGTGAGGACGAAGCTAATATCAATCCTGCTTTTTGGCTTCAGTACTACGCCAATGTTGGCGACAAGCAGCGCGGCCTGCTTCCTTTCCGCGTCTGGCAATTTTTCGATGAAATGGTAGATGCCGCGAAGAAGAAAGATGTCGATCGGTTTGTATGTGCTGCTGGTATCTGTGCTCACTACGTCGGCGATGCCTGCCAGGCATTGCATATTTCCTACATGTACAACGGTGAGCCTTCGGCAGACGGCAAGAGCAAACGCGGTGAGGGGGTCCACACCGCATACGAAGACACCATGCTGCGCAAAAATTCCGTGGAACTGCTGAATCTCCTTGAAAACGAGCTCAAGAGCACCAAACTGACGGTGAAAGCTCCGAGCAGCGGGAAGGCAGCAGCAGTTTGCGTAGTGGAATTGATGCGCCGCACCTTCAAAGCAATCAAGCCCCTAGACATCGTCAATGCATTCGCTGACGGCAAAGATTTATGGCCGCTATTCAAGGATGACACGGTAAAAGTCATCGCCGATGGCGTAATCACGCAGCGCGCGATCTGGCGTGGCGCCTGGTCAAAAGGAGGTGGGGACAAAATTGCAGAGCAGAAATTGGTGCAAGCGGACACCAATGCATTGAAGAAGCTTTACATGAAAAAGACGTGGATGCCCTCAAAAACACTGAAGACGATAGGGGAAGTGTTGAAGAAGTAGCGACTAACGCTCAACCACGATCACACCCCAAGGACCACCGCTGACTTTTATCTTCTTAGTCACGTTTTGAGTTGTCAGATCAACCACAGACACATCATTGGTAGGGCCATTTGCGGTGTAAAGTGTTTTTCCGTCCGGGGAAAGAGCAATCCCCCAGGGCCGCTCTCCCACCTCGAACGATCCCACAACCTGGTTCGTAGCCGTATCAATTACGAATACCTTGTGTCCGCGTCCGGTGCTTACATAAAGTTTTTTGGCATCGGCTGATAGCAATACGGCCATCGGCTTGATCACGCCGGGCTGTCCTAATGAAATGGTTTGCAGTGCCTCATGTTTTATCGCATCAATGACTACAACACTGCCGTCGTTTTCTGCGTTGACATATGCACGCGAACCGTCGGGCATAAAGGCGACCGAACGCGGACGGTGCCCAACTTTAAAAGTTTTAATGAGTTTGGAGGATGTGGTATCAAGCACCGAAATGCTGCCCGTGTCCTCCGACGTTACATAGACGAATTTTCCATCTGGGCTTACTTTTACACCTTCTGGTTCTTCTCCGACCGGAAATGCTTGCGCTACTTTCCCGCTGGCAACATCCACCACACTGACTTTGGAGTCGTCCTCATTCGACACAAATATCTGGCTACCATCTTTGCTCAGGTCGAAGTTCTCGGGATCAGATCCGCTCTGAATAAGCCGCAGAAGCTTGTTTTGCTGGACATCAAAAATGCCAATGCCATCGGCGGTTTTATCGGGAGGCGGAAGCTTGCTCTCATCTACCCCGGGGCCGCCAATCGGCGATCCACTCAATGCCACGTAGATTGTCTTGCGGTCGGGGCTGGCGTGAATGCCGCGGGGCCGTTTGCCTAAAGGAACTGTAGCGATGACCTCCATAGTAAGCGGGTTGATCACGCTTAGATCGCCAGAAGTTTCGTTGGTGACATAGACGTAATATGGAGGCGGAGCTGCTGGCTCGCTGGGATTTTTAGTACGCGTACATGATGTTGAAAGGAAAGCGAAGAAGAGACAGATGGCAACAATTTTCCAAGGGCGCATTGATATCTTTCTTGTTCGATTATATGCGTAGCCGTTCTAGTCTGCGGCTTAAGAGTCGCTTATTGACGTATCTTTACATCAGATCCACGACAGATATTTAACACAAAATGCTTTCGAGCCCCCAAAATACTCCGAGGCCTCATTCTCTCGATGAAACGATAAAATTGTTCAGCTATGGCCGACACAAGTAAGAGTTTTTATTCCATTAAGGGCCAACGGCCATTATTCATTCTTTTTTTATATTGTTTGTTCTGCTCCGTGGTCTCCGCGCAAATAGAAATTGGACAGGTCATTGGCGTAGTGACTGATGCGAGCGGAGCCCGCGTGGCTCAAGCGGATATCTCATAGGGAACCCGCTGAGTGGGCGTCAGATGCAAACGGTTTCCGATAATCGGGGACAGTTCCGTATCCAAAATGTGTCTTACGGAACTTATGTCCTGCATATCTCTGCCAAAGGGTTTTCCCTCATCGTCTAAACAATTCAGGATTCGCTCAAATGTACCAGTGGAATTTTCCATTCATTTGACTGTGGCGGTAACTGGAGCAGAAATAACTGTGCGCCCCGATTTGCTGCAATCTGACACGCCACGCACTGAAACCGTAATTGATGAAAGCTCCATCAAGCTGGCGCCAAGCGTCGTGCGCCGCGACCAGTTGCAGCTCTGATCAACCCGCCTGGCTGGAACACAGAAAACGACGGTCTGATGCATATACGCGGTGTAGATGGTGGTCTTTGTTCGTCGTAAATGGCGTCCCCACGCCCGACCGGGTTAATGGACTGTTTGCCGGATAATCCAATATCGATGCCATTACCTCGATGGACGTCATTACCGGAAATATTCCGGCGGAGTTTGGCGATCGCTCGGGCGCAGTAGTGGTGATTCAGCCCAAATCAGGCTTGAGTTCACCGCTGAATGGAACTCTGTCACTCGGCGGTGGGGGTTTCGACTCGCGCGACATTTCCACCACTGTGGGGGGAGGTACGGACAAATGGGGGCTATTTTTCGCTGGCTTGGGGCATCAATCGGATCGTTTCCTGGATCCGGTTGACCGCGGAATTTTAACAACACTGGCGGAGACATCTCACTGGACATTCGCTCCGACTGGCATCCCACGGAAAAAGACGTTGTCCGCCTGGCCGGGACTTTGCAGGGCGCGAACTTTCGCGTTCCTAATAATGAAGAGCAGCAGGCGCTGGCCAACGTCAACGGCAGGAGGTTCGCCATGATTATGAATCAATCTCCTGGCAGCACACATTGTCTCCAAGCACCCTGTTTGACGTAGCCTACTTCCGGAATTGTTTTCATTCGA
>CAWBXL010000162.1:0-27101 GCA_963792305.1 uncultured Acidobacteriaceae bacterium
CAGGAGCAGGAAATGCTGCGCGGAGTTTCCAAGTTGCCGCTTGCCCCAGCTGAGACAGAACCGGCTCCTCCGCAGTAGTCCGTCTTCACCAGCATTCCCTTCATTACCTGATTGTCTACGTCTTGATTTGATCTGGTTGAGTTGAATCTACCCTTGCCAGCCAATTAGCATCTACAATTTGTCATTCGACGAGGCACGGAGTGCTAAGGAGGAATCTGCTACTTGCTGACCGCATCTGTGGTGCCGTCGGCAAAGGGCAGATTCCTCCTCGTCGCTGCGCTTCCTTGTCGGAATGACAAAGGTGGATTCATGTCGAAAGCTCTGATCTGTGTGGTAATAGCTCTTGCTTCTTTAGCCGCCCGAGCCCAAACCGACCCAGAAGGCCACCAATGGTGGCAGCACGCCGTCTTCTACGAGATCTACCCCCGCAGCTTTGCCGACAGCAACAACGACGGTATCGGTGACCTCAACGGCATCCGCTCCAAGCTCGACTACCTGAAGCAGCTGGGGGTGGACGCCATCTGGATCAGCCCGTGTTACCCATCGCCGCAAGTGGACTTCGGCTACGACATTTCCGACTACGAAAACATCGATCCGATGTACGGAAACATGGAAGATTTCGATGCGCTTTCAACGGAAGCAAAAAAACACGGCATCCGCATCATCATGGATTTCGTCGTCGAACCACACCTCGGACAAGCATCCGTGGTTCGTAGATTCAAGGTCGTCGAAAAATTCCAGCACCGAGACTGGTACATCTGGCGCGACGGAAAAACAGGTGGTCCACCCAACAACTGGAATGCACGTTCGGCGGCTCGGCATGGAAGCTCGATCCAAAGACCGGACAGTAGTACTACCATTACTTCTATCCCGAACAACCCGATCTGAACTGGCGCAATCCGGCCGTCAAGAATGCCATGTTTGACGTGACCCGCTGGTGGTACAGGCACGGAGTTTCCGGCTTTCGCCTGGATGCGGTGGATACATTATTCGAAGATCCCAACTGCATGACAATCCGACTTCGCCTGGGAAGAATGTCTATGGCGATCCCAACATGAAAAACGTCTACAACCTCAAGTTGCCCGAGGTCTACGACACGCTGCGCGATTTGCGAAAGTGGCGGATGAAACGGACGGCGTACTGATTGGCGAGACTTAGACCGACAACATCGATCAACTCAAACAGTATTACGGCGCGCACAACGACGTGCTCCAGTTGCCCATGGATTTCATGTTCTGCATGGTCAACAAACTTTCGGCGCCTGAGTTCCGCAAGCAGATCGCGCTGTCGAATCTTCCGGCGGCTGGCCGACGTATTGTCATCAGCAATCACGACATCATCCGCTCTTACAATCGCTATGGGGACGGAAAACACAACGATGCAATTGCAAAGTTGATGGCCGGACTTTATCTAACTTTGCGCGGAACGCCCAATCATGTATTACGGCGAAGAATTAGGAATGGAGAACAACGACCCCCACCCGCAGCGAAGACGTAAAAGATCCCGATCGGCAAATAGGCTGGCCCAAAGAGAAAGGACGCGACGGCGAGCGCACTCCCATGCAGTGGAACACGACGCTCAACGCCGGCTTCAGCCAGAAAAAGCCATGGCTGCCGGTTCCACCGAGCTATAAGACCCACAACGTAGCCAGCGAGTCGGCCAATCCAAATTCAGTTTTGGAGTTCTATAAAAAACTCCTGGCGCTTCGTCACAACAACCGCGCCCTGCTGGATGGAAATTATGTCCCACTGAACGAAGATGATCCCAACGTGATTTCCTATTTGCGGCAGTACAAAGATCAGGCCGTGATCGTAGCCATCAATATGTCGACATCCGTGCAGGAAGTTGGTTTCGATTTAGCCAAACACGGGATCACAAAAGGCAAGGTGACCCCGCTGCTGACCTCGGGAACACAACCGGGCAAAACCAGCCAGTTAGTTCTGCCGCCTTATGCTGTCTATATAGGAGAAATTAAGTAAGAGGAATTGGGGTGGGAAACGGGAATCGAACCCGCAACCGTCGGAGCCACAGTCCGGTGCTCTGCCAGTTGAGCTATTCCCACCGCACTACCTGATTATAGCAACGAAACAAGTAGAGTGACTTTCTACTCGCCGCCAATTCTGAAGCGCAATCCAGCCCGGAAACTAATCCCCAGCGCCGGATACCCCACCACTTCCTGATACTGCTTATCCAACAGATTCTCCGCGTTGAAATAAGCAGGTCACCGAGGATGGATCGAATACCACCCGCCAGCATCTACCCGCGCATACCCTGGGGCATGCTCAATTCCCAGGTTGATAAAGTCAGAATCGGAGCGGCGCCCGATAAAACTTCCACCCAGATTCGCTCCCCAGCGATTGCCGATATAAGTAAACAACAAACTCCCCCAATGCTTGGGACGCCGCAACAGCGGAGCGCCTGGCGCGTGCAGGTCGTCAAAAGCAAACGGCTGCGCCAATATCTGCGTCGATGCATAGTTGTATCCCGCATCCACGGCAAGCCGTGAAGTGATCCGTCCCTTGCAGTTCCACATCAACTCCATGAGCCAAGCTTTATCAATGTTCTGGTACTGCCCCTCAAAAGTAATGGGATCGATAGTGGCGAAATCAATCTGGTTATGGAAAAGATTGTTGTAGTAGGTAGCTGTTAACGAATATTTCCCGTTGAAAAATCCCTGCTGGAACCCAGCTTCGAATGCGCGATTTTGTTCTGCCTTCAAATTTGGATTTGGAATCACTCCTGGAATATTAATAAACGACTGATCAAGCGTAGCTTCCTTGATTCCAGTTGCATAAGAAAACCGCAGTCGCGTGCCGGAGAAGATTTCATTCCCACGCAATAACTGATAACCGAGCGCAATACGCGGCACGCCTTTATTTCCAAACGTCGCATTGTGGACAAAACGTCCGCCGACGATTACGGAAAGTCTGTTTAAGTTAAACAACTGCTGGCCGTAGACAGCGTGATTCACCCGGTAGCCATGGGTGGCTGAGCCGAAAGTACCTACGTAGCCGTTCTCATCTTCCACTTCATAGCCAAAAGTGGACTGCGCCCAACTGCGCTCCAGATAGTTGCCTTCGTAATCGAACCCGGAGCGGTTGATGTTGGAGATGGAATTAAACTCGAAGTCGAACGCTCGGCGCGCGGTCCGGGCTCGTACCATTTACGTTGTCCCGGCGGTGCGAGTAGTCGTACGCCGTAAAACGGTGCTGCCAGCCGGATGGCCGGTTGATGTCGAGTTCCAAACTTCCCAACAAATTATTCTGCCGGGCGAACTGGTTATCATCCGGAGGCAGATCGGGCGCGCCATAGAACTGCCACTCCCCTTGCACTCCGCTATAACTGTTCGCATGCCGGGCACGCAAACGCAGCGTCGCCCAGCTATTCAGCGCAGTCTCCAATATTTCCGCCTTGCGATGAATTGGAATAATCGTCGTTGATTCCCTGCCCGCTGGTGTTGTACTGGTCGCCAAACAAGTTGTAATCGAAACGCCCGCGCGCGCCCGACAGCGATAAATCGCCATGCGCCGTTCGCTGGCTTCCGCCATCAGCGCCGAAGCTCAGTTCCGGCCGCTCCGTACTGCCATTGCGGGTGAACACCTGCACCACGCTGGTCATCGCGTCCGACCCATATAAAGTGCTCTGCGCCCCGCGTACGAACTCCAAGCCGGTCGGTCTGTTGTAACGGCACGACGCCAAAATCAAAAGTGCCGCCCGGTTCGTCAATGGGAACTCCATCTACAATCACTTTGTTGTAGCGGGATTCACCGGCGCGCACGAACAGTGACGAGAGACCGCCGTGTTGTCCCGTAGTACCGATTACAGCACCTGGCAGAAAACGTAAAGCATCGTTGGCCGCTATGGGATTCATCGATTCCAACTGCGAACCGCTAAGGCTAGTGACGTCCGCACCCGAGGCCTCCGCCGGTACTAATGCACGCGTGGCTGAAACAAGCACAGTCTCCGACACAGGTCCAACCGCCAGCTCAACCGTCAATTCAGTCCCAGAAGCATCAACGATCTCTTCGGAGCAAATCCCGCAGCCAGCACCTTCACCTGAAAGGGGCCGCCATCCGCATGAAACACAATGTGCCCTCAGCGGAGGTATTCTCCACCGCCAACGGTACAGACTTTGACTGATTCAAAAGAATGACCTGCGCGCCAGAAACTGCCGCAGACCGCGGATCAACAACCTTCACTTTGAGTTCGGCAGCCGACGCAACCGCCACCAGAGAAACCACACCTACAAGAATTCCAAAGAACCGCATCACTGTCTCCTTTGCACGCGAAAGAGGTTGTGTAGACGGTCGCGCCGGTCTCCTGGCTTGCGAGTAAGGATCTTTCCATCGTCCACAACCGCAATCAGCCTTCCCGGTTTCCCAGTGGCTGACTGCCATGTCCTCGCTTACAGTTGCGCGGCAGCGCGGGATTTGCACCCGCTTCCCAGTCCTCAACGCAGTGATGAGGACGCGCGAACCAAATGTATTGGGAGTAAAAATCTATCCCTTGTAGCGACAACTGTCAATGTAGGGCGGACACTCCCTTCGGCAAGCTGAGGGCAGGCTCTGTCCGCCTGTATGCAGCAAATTGAAATCATTCAAAGTAGCCCTGCCGACCTCAATCCGCATCGAAAAGCTAGTGCCCAGATCATCCAAAGCGAAATCAGACCGAGTCAATAAAGGAGCCGTTCCCGCCGAAAAACTTAAGCAGGAGTTCCCCAAAATCGCGTTACCGGTCAAACCACCATATCCCCCGAGCCGAAGCGAGATCCGTATCCGAAATCCCCCAAGACCCAGGCTGGACCTACAAACCCAAGTGGGACGGCTTCCGGTGCCTGGCCTTCCGCAATGACAAAAAAGTTCTGCTGCATCAAAAGCAGGTCAACCGCTAGGGGCGCTACTTCCTCGAATTAGTAGCAGCCCTGGAAAAATTGACGAGAAAACAATTCGTGTTAGACGGCGAAATTGTAATTTTTAGGAACGGCCACCTATCTTCTCGACGACCTACTCATGCGCATCCACCCCGCCGAATCACGAATTCGCAAATTGTCCGCCGCCACTCCAGTCACTTACATGGTTTTTGATTTGCTGGTCGATGACAATGGCAAATCATTAACTGCGCTTTCACTAAAAGAGCGGCGCAAGCACCTGGAGAAATTTGCGCGGTCCAGGGCAAAGCACAGCATCATTAAACTTTCGCCAACATCCGCGAAATACACCCAGGCTAAAAAGTGGATGCACGAGCTAGGTGCATTAGGTTTGGATGGAATCATCGCTAAACGCATAGAAGAGCCCTATCACTCCGGCGACCGCGAAGGCATGGTAAAAATCAAACGCATACGCACCGCGGATTGCGTGGTAGGAGGCTTCCGCTACACAGAAAAAGGTGGCGGCATTGGTTCACTTTTACTAGGTTTATATGATGAAGAAGGACTACTGGATCATGTGGGCTTCAGCTCCAGTTTCAACGCCGATCAGCGCCAGGAATTGAAAAAGATAGTGAAGCCATTGGTAGGCACGCCCGGCTTTACTGGAAATGCTCCCGGAGGTCCGAGCCGCTGGAGCACCAAACGCTCCACCGAATGGCAACCTCTAAAGACAAAACTAGTCTGCGAAGTGCAATACGATCACTTCTCCGGAGGCCGATTCCGCCACGGCACAAAATTCCTGCGCTGGCGCCCGGAGAAAAATCCAAAGCAATGCACGTTTGAACAGGTCATGCCGGTGAAAAAAAATAGCCGACACAGATCTTTTAATTTTGCAGCGTGACATTCGCCTCAGCGAACTCCCGTACCCGATCCAATGCAGCCTGCAACTCCGCATGGTACCGCTCGCGCTCCACATCACCCGAATCTTCTGGAACATTAATCTTGCGGCTCACTCGCAGCAGCGCTCGCGAAAAAGGCTTGGGGATCATGCTTTTGTCCCAGGTATTCAGCACCCAGGGCTTGTCCAATGCAATATGAAACGCCACCATCGGAGCACCAGTAGCCCGCGCCAACACCACGGGACCCGGTTTCGCCACATAGCGCGGCCCACGCGGCCCATCGATAGTGAACGCCACGGTCGCACCTTCCTCAATCACGCGCCGCATGCCCAACAAAGCGCGGACAGCGCCCTTGCTGCTCGATCCGCGCACCTTCACAAACCCAAATTTGCGGATGATCCGTCCCGTATACTCGCCATCAAAGCTATCGCTGCTCATCACCCGGATCTGCAAATTCCTCCACGCATAGATCGCGGGAAAAATACAGCTGTGCCAAAAAGCTAGGATGAGCGGTTTGGTATCGAGCGCTGGCGGGGCACCATCTTCAAAAGAGATCGCAAGCTTCATGGTAGGAGCAATCAGCCGTATGACGATCACCCCGGCCCAGGTAATCAGCCAAAGCAAAAACCTCTGCCACAAAGTAAACGAGGGCAGACCGGAAGTTTTATTTGGCTGCGAAGCAGACGCGCTCACGCCGCTATTGTAACGTCCCGAGAAATTAGAGCGTGTGCAGGTAAGCCAACAAGTCAGCCATGCGTTGCTCGTCGAGCACTTGGGCGAATCCCGGCATCTTTGCGCGGCCAAATTTCACAATCTCGCTTACGCGCTCATCGTTGGCAGGTAATCCGCTGATGCTCAAATATTGTTTTTTGAAAACACCGTGCAAAGAGGGGCCTTTCTTTCCTCTGGACGAATACGGCTCATGGCAGCGGTCGCACTGCTGATCATACAAATGCCGCCCAGCCGCCTGTTGCGCATTCAACCCCAACTCCGCATCGCTTTTTCGCCGTTCCGCTTCGCATCCTAGAAGCAAAGTCACCACAGAGACACAGAGACACAGAGACAATCCACTTACCCAACACTTCCTACCACTTTCGAGTAGCTCCACTCCGCCTCCGTTCGACGTAAAATTAAATCATAGAACATGCCTGTAGCCGTCAAACGAATCTACGAGAAACCCACCCGTGCGGATGGCAACCGTGTGCTGGTGGACCGTTTATGGCCACGCGGTGTGAGCAAAGACGCCGCTGAACTCGACGACTGGCTGCGCGAACTGGCGCCGTCCGACGAACTACGCCACTGGTACCATGCACGGCCCGAAGCATGGGTGATTTTCCGCAAGCGCTACTTGAAAGAGCTGGCTCGCCCAGAAGCATCGGCCGATTTGCAGCGGCTCTATAAGTTGGCTCACCAACGTAAACGGCTAACGCTACTGTTTGCTTCCAAGAACGAAGAGCGCAACAACGCGGTAGTCCTAAAAGATCTGCTGGATGGGATGCGCAAACCACCCACCGGAACCGGCCCTGGCGCCATCCGTGCCATGCGCGACCGCCAAGCTAAGAGAATGCCCAGATAAGTTTCCGCGGTCTCATCATTTAAAATCACTTCATGCGTTCGGTTTTTGATTGGAACATCGGCACGCGCACGCTCTTACTTGGTAAGCGCACGCTGATCATGGGCGTCCTGAATGTCACGCCCGATTCCTTCTCCGACGGCGGCAAATTCCTGGATAAAGAACGCGCGTCAGAACACGCCTTGCAACTCCTGCAAGATGGGGCCGACATCATCGACATCGGCGGAGAATCCACCCGCCCCGGTGCAAAAACTTCCGATACTGAAATCAAAGCCGGAGCGGTCCCCGAGCAAGAGGAGCTAGATCGAGTAATCCCCGTCATCACTTTACTCAAGCAACTGGAGCCCAAAACCCTAATCTCAATTGACACCTATAAAGCTGGCGTAGCCCGGGCTGCCGTGGAAGCTGGAGCCGAAATTGTCAACGACATCAGCGGCTTCCTCTGGGACGCAAAAATGCGCAAGACGCTTGCCGAACTGAAATGCGGAGCAATCCTCATGCACATGCGTGGACGCCCCGACGAGTGGCGGAACCTGCCTCCAGTTCCCGACATCGTGACACTAGTAAAGCGCGAGCTAACCGATCGCGTAGACGCCGCCATGATGGCCGGAATTCGCCGCGAAAGAATCATGCTCGATCCAGGCTTCGGCTTCGGAAAAAACTTTCAGGAAAATTATCCACTGCTCAAGCGATTCGAAGAGTTCCATCAACTACGCTACCCGTTGCTAGTAGGAATCTCCAGAAAATCTTTTATCGGTCGCGCTCTGGCCCGCGATGGAAAAGACGCTGCCATCAGCGAGCGCATCCATGGGACCATAGCCGCAGAGACAGTTGCTATTCTGAAGGGTGCACATATTATTCGCACACACGACGTCCGCGTATGCGCCCACGCAGTCCGCATCGCGGACATAGCAAGTTAAATTAAGGAGAAAAATGTCAGTACTGGGCCTCATAGGAATTCTGGCGGCATTCTGCACCACGATTTCATTCGTTCCGCAAATTATTAAACTGCGCAGACAAGGCGGAGAAGACCTCTCCTACTCGATGTTGTTTCTGTACCTTACCGGAGTATCGCTCTGGCTGGTCTATGGCCTGATGATCCACGCCGCCGCCGTGATCTGGGCCAACGCTTTGGGCATAATCTTTGTAGGGATTTGTATTGTGTTGAAAGCCTCCACTGCCGCCAAACCCAGCGCGCCACAACGGCTGCGCATTGCCGTGGACATGGATGAAGTCATCGCTGACAGTTTCAGCAAACATCTTCTCCATTACAACCAGCAAACCGGCGCAGGCCTTACCGAGGAAATGGTCACTGAGAAGGGCTTGCGTCTGTTGATTCCTGATGCGCACCGCGAAACATACAACCGTGTCCCCTATGCAGACGGGTTCTTTGCCGATCTTGAAGTTATCGAAGGCAGCCGGAACGCACTCGAACAACTCTCCCAGTATCACGACGTATTCATCACCAGCGCTGCCATGGAAGTTCCGACTTCATTCGATGCAAAGTTCAAATGGTTGGAACAACATTTCCCGTTCATCCCTCCCGCGCGGATTGTGTTCTGCGGAGACAAACACATCATTAATGCAGATGTTCTGATTGATGACCGGTCGCGTCATTTCAAGAAATTCCGCGGGATTGGAATTTTATTCACCGCTCCACACAACGCCAAAGAACCCGCCCCTCTGCGCGCCAATGACTGGAATGAGGTGCTGGATATTCTATCGAACCAACGGGCAAGGATGGCCTCGGTCAAGCAGCGAGCCTAGAACGCTTTCGATGAATCCAGCAGAATCGTAACTGGCCCGTCATTCACCAACTCAACCTGCATGGTTTCGCGAAACCGTCCGGTTTCACAACGCAGCCCAGCAGCACGAATGCGTTCTACGAAATATTCGTAAAGCTGGTTCGCTCTCTCCGGTGGGGCCGCTGCATGAAATGATGGACGGTTCCCCTTTGCCACATCCCCATACAAGGTGAATTGCGAGACCGCCAGCGCAGCGCCGCCAACTTCAGCGAGTGCAAGATTTATTTTTCCATTCTGATCATCAAACACTCGCAGCGCAGTAATCTTACTCGCCAGATAATGGGCGTCGGATTCCGCATCATCTTTGCCGACTCCCAACAGAACCAACAATCCCTGTTCAATTTCTCCGGCCATCTCACCATTGATAGTGACCCGTGCACGGCTAACGCGTTGCACCACAGCTCTCATGGATGCTCGAATTCCCTCTGAAATTTGTAATCAACCACATCAGTCACTCTCGGTCTAGGGAGTGGCTGGGCTGGCTCGAGGTCGGGAAACCGCCAACATCGTAGTAGCCAACGGAGATCCGCACGAACCCCCATGACGCGCCGCCACGCGCCTGCGGACCAATATTCGGCACACTAGCACACTAGTCGTCTTGATTTTCAGAACTCGCTTGAGATAGTGATAGTTGAGTTGTTCGGCTGCGACGGAACAACCATCGAATCGGCTGATAGCAAGCCTGTATTACCACCGCTATGAAAACACTGTTTCCAAGCAGGACGCCGCACACATCAGCTAGATTATTTTCACCCGTGAGAAGGAAGTGCGGATTAACCCAGGACAGCGGAAACGAAGATACTTGCAAAACATCTTTGACTTCTCGTTGTGAGCTACTTGTAAGGTAGATCATGATGAGAATCAATACGAACTCGCCCACAAACACGAACACGGATGTGAGGTAAGCACCGATAAACGTCAAACGATGCCGTTTGTTACCCCGCTCCGCCGATGGCTGGACTACGCGTGAGAAGAAAATCCAGAATGGTATTCCGGAAAGAATGACCGACAATAGCCAGACCCCGTCCGAACTCGGTTTGTATGTGGCGAATCCCAACAAGAACGTCGCAAACAGAGAAAGGAATCCAATGGCGCGGTAGTAAGCTTCCGAAATTCTGTAATCAAATCCGCAGAATGGACATTCCAATGCGCCAAGACCTTCTCCCGCTCGAAACCGGAGCGGGCGTTGACAACTCGTGCAAGTTAGCAGCTTACGCATTTGCGATATCGAAGTATAAAAGTATCAGGTGTCCAACCATGGAGGTATAGCATTTGCCGTAAACTTCTACCAGTTAGGGTTTTCGAGAAAACCCAGGGAACCTTCCTTTACAGCAATTCCCTCCCACCAGTAAACTAATTGTTCGCTTAAATGACCCAGGAGGCGAAACATATGGCCGACGCAAAATCCGTTGAGAAGGTAAAGCAGATCATCTCCGAACAGCTCGGAGTAGACGAAGGTGAGGTCACCCCCAGCGCCTCATTCGTGGATGATCTGGGCGCTGATTCACTGGACACCGTCGAACTGGTCATGGCCCTCGAAGAAGCTTTCGACATGGAAATCCCTGACGAAGAAGCGGAGAAGATCCGCACCGTTCAGGACGCAATCGACTACATCGACAAACGCGCCAAAGTGGCGAAATAGTCTTCCCGTCATACCAATCCGGGCTGCTAACGAAGCTTACACTTGAAGCCGCCAGCATGCGGCGCTAAATAAGGAGAACCATGGCAGCTGTAGATGAAAAGGTAAAACAGATCATGGTGGAGCAACTGGGAGTGGACGAAGGCGAAGTGACTTCCAGCGCCTCGTTCGTAGACGACCTCGGCGCCGATTCGCTTGACACCGTGGAACTGGTCATGGCATTCGAAGAAGCCTTCGAAATCGAGATTCCCGACGAAGACGCTGAAAAGATCCGCACCGTAAAAGACGCCATCGATTACATCGGCAAGCACGCGAAAGGCGGGAAGTAGTTGGATCGGCGGGTCGTCGTTACTGGAATTGGTTTGATCTGCGGCGTTGGCAACACCACGGAAGAAGCCTGGAAGAACCTGCTGGCCGGGTAAGAGCGGCGTGGGTCGAATCACGCATTTCGATACCTCGCAGCACTCCTGCCAGATCGCCGCCGAAGTAAAAAACTTCGATCCGCTCAACTTCATCGAGAAAAAAGAAGTCAAGAAGATGGGCCGCTTCATCCACTTCGCCATGGCGGCGGCGGAAGAAGCGATGCGGATGTCCGGCCTGAAGATCAGCCCGACGAATCGCCGACATGGTCGGCGTGCACATCGGCTCCGGCATCGGCGGATTCGACGTGATCGAGCGCGAACATACAGCTCTGATGAAGGGCGGCCCGCGCAAGATCTCGCCTTTTTTTATTCCCGCCGCTATCGTAAACCTGGCTGCCGGCCACGTCTCCATGCGTGTAGGCGCCAAAGGCCCGAACGAAGCCACCGCCACTGCCTGCACCACCAGCGCACATTCCATCGGCGATTCTTTCCGCATCATCCACCACGGCGATGCCGACGTAATGATCGCGGGCGGCACCGAAGCCGCAATCACTCCTATGGGCGTAGGCGGATTCGCCGCCATGCGTGCGCTGTCCACTCGCAACGACGATCCAGGACGCGCCAGCCGGCCGTGGGACAAGGACCGCGACGGATTCGTAATCGGCGAAGGCTCAGGGATCCTGATTCTTGAAGAACTGGAACACGCAAAAAAACGCGGGGCGAATATCATTGCCGAGGTCGTTGGCTACGGCATGAGCGGCGACGCGTATCACATGACCCAGCCGGCCCCGCAGCATGAAGGCGGCTTCCGCGTAATGCGAAACGCGCTACGCGACGCCGGAGTAGGCCCAGAGGTCGTGAGCTACGTAAACGCGCACGGTACCTCGACCCCGATCGGCGATACGCTGGAAGCCCAGGCCATACGCAATTGTCTTCGGCGACAGCGAAATCTACCAGTAAGCTCGACCAAATCGATGACTGGACACCTTCTAGGCGGAGCTGGCGGCTTAGAAGCCGGCATCACCGTCCTGGCGCTGCGCGATCAAATCCTTCCGCCCACCATCAACCTGGAAAATCAAGACCCAGAAACATGCGGCATGGACTTCGTCCCTAACCACGCCCGCAAAGCAGAAGTCGAATATGCCATGTCTAACTCCTTCGGCTTCGGCGGCACCAATGGCGCGCTCTTATTTCGCCGCTGGCATGGATAATCCCCAAAATCTGTCATTCCGAGGATCGAGAAACCTTGGGTTCCCGGCCCACATAAAAAGTCAACATAAAAGCACCACCGAATATCTCCGTTTTTCTTAGTGCTTTTAATGAAATCACCCGTTTTCTTAGGCCCAGCCGCCTGGATCACTGCTTACGTAAGAGCCATTACGGGAACCGCTCCGGGTCACTCCCGGTAATGACACTTCTGTACCCGGCATTGTCCTTATTCGCCTTTGCCATCCCGTGAACCCCGCGCCAGAATGGGGTTTCAGCCGGACGAAGAATCCACTGACGAACATTCAAACTATGGAACGAACCTTAGGTACTACTGCTGCGCCACTCTCTATCCCCCCCAGCAAGAAAGCCTCAGCTAGGGTTGCCCTGGTAAATCTCAACCCAGCCACTCATCGTGTCTTAACCGAATGCTTTCGCCAGTTCGGCATGGAAAGCATTGCTATGACACACGAAGCCACCGAGCGGCTGCAAAAAGAAAAGTTCGAAGCTGTGTCGTAAAAGTACAGCCGGAGTCAGAACCGGTCATGATGTCTGCACGAAGTTCTCCGTCCAACAGCCGAGTTGTGCTCTACGGGCTGGGGGGAAGCGCGCAGGAGGCCATCGGATTTTCTAAATACGGCATCAACGCGATTTTCCACGAACCGCTGGAGCGCACGGCTGCACTGAAACTGGTCCGCGCAACCCAGCCGCTAATCACACATGAATTCCGTCGCTACGTGCGCATACCCATTGTCACCGAAGTAAACGTCGTGTTGGCGGATGGCCGGCGGTTCTCTGCCACCAGCGCGGAAATCAGTTCGGGTGGGATGTCTTTCAAGACCATCGAAGACCTAAACCCCAATCAAACTCTGGAAGTTTCTTTTGCGTTACTGACCTTGCCGCGTATTTGGGTGAAAGGCGCTGTAACCTGGCGCAAACCGCAGAGCAACCTGTTCGGGATGCGTTTTGAGCCCGGCGACGATCGCAGGCTGAAGATCAAAAGCTGGGTTGAGTCTTATCTGGAGATGTTGAACTGCTTCTTGTTAAAACTGGTCGGGTGGAGACAGCCGGGCTTCGCCCCGTCCGGCCATAGACAAGTCATTCACACGAGGCAAACCTACGCTGCCGCCACGACAGTCGGCATCATCACAGGTAAAATTGATAGACGCGATGGCTGGCTCATCCCAACTAATCCAGATAGAAACTCACCCACCGGTTCGCCAACCGAAGCCCGATTGGCTTCGCGCCAAAGCCCCGGTAGGGGACAATTTCCACAATCTGAAAAAGCTGGCCCGCGGACTAGGCCTGCACACCGTCTGCGAATCGGCCCAATGCCCCAACATCGGCGAATGCTGGAACCATAAGACCGCCACCTTCATGCTGCTGGGCGACATCTGCACCCGCCGCTGCGGATTCTGCGCCGTGCCAAAAGGGACGTCCCGAAGCCATCGACTGGGATGAACCCCGCCGTGTTGCCGAAGCCGTAGCAACATTGGGCCTGAAGCATGCGGTCATCACCAGCGTGAACCGCGACGACGACAACGTCGGCGGAGCACGAATCTTCGCCGAAACCATCCGCCAGATCCGTGAGCTGATCCCGGTCTGCCGCGTGGAAGTTCTGATCCCCGACTTCCAGGGACTCGACAGAACGCTGCAAATCGTGCTCGAGGCGAAACCCGACGTGCTGAATCACAACACAGAAACCGTCCCACGCCTATATCGGGCAGTGCGCTCAGGCGCGCGCTATCAGCGCACCCTTGATCTGCTGGAAAATGCCAAGAAAATTGCTCCCGCCATGGTGACCAAATCCGGAGTCATGGTCGGCCTGGGCGAAAGCATCGAAGAACTTTTGCAAATCTTCCGCGACCTGGGCTCTCGCGGCGTTGATATCCTCACCGTAGGCCAATACCTGCGCCCCTCACGCGACCATCTGCCTATCGCACGCTTCTACACGCCAGACGAATTTGTCTACATGAAGAACGAAGCCTTGCAGTATGGCTTTCGCCATGTAGAATCCGGCCCCATGGTCCGCTCCAGCTATCACGCGCACGAGCACGTCGAAGCCACCCCACGACAAGAACCGAGCACAATCGTATGACCCATTGTTGTTGTCGCCACTAAAAACTCAATGAACGTTCTCGAGTTCAGCTTCCTGGTCGCAGTCGGTTCTCTCATCGCAGGCTTCCTCGGGGCATTGACCGGACTCGGGGGCGGCGTTGTTCTGGTTCCTCTCCTCACCCTGTTCTTCCATGTAGACATCCGCTATGCGATTGGCGCATCGCTAGTTTCGGTAATCGCGACGTCCTCGGGCGCAGCAGCCGCGTATGTGAAAGAAGGCTTCTCCAACATTCGGATCGGAATGTTCCTGGAGATCGCCACCACGCTGGGCGCTCTATTAGGCGCGTACCTGGCCTTAAAAGTACCCACTCATGCCATTGCCATTGTCTTTGGTTTGGTATTGCTCTACTCTTCATATCTTTCCGGACGCACACAACCGCCGCAACCGCAGCAGCCACAGCCCGATCCCTTAGCAACTCGCCTCAAGATGAACGGCTCATATCCATCCCCGGACGGCCCCAAGCCATACTTCATCCGCGGGGTCCCCGCAGGATTCAGCATCATGTTCGGCGCAGGTACGTTGTCTGGGTTGTTGGGAATCGGCTCGGGCGCCGTAAAAGTCTTGGCGATGGATCAAGCCATGCGTATTCCCTTCAAGGTTTCAACCACTACCAGCAACTTCATGATCGGAGTCACTGCTGCCGCGAGTGCCGGAGTGTATTTAAGCCGAGGCTACATCGATCCGGGAGTCGCCATGCCAGTAATGCTCGGTGTTCTCACCGGTTCACTGTTGGGCGCGCAAATGCTTTTAAAAATTAAAACCCGTTCCGTGCGTTCCATCTTCACGGTTGTGATTCTTCTTCTGGCGTTGGAAATGCTCTATAACGGCGCAGCCGGCAGGATCTAAATGAAACTACGCGACTGGACCGACCAAAAGGTAGAAGACATCATCGGAACCTTGCTGCGCGTGGGAGTGCTGACGTCAGCGATTGTGGTGTTCATCGGCGGAGGAATTTACCTGGCACGGCACGGCCGATCACCAGCTGACTATCACATTTTCCAGGGAGAACCCGCAGCCTATCGGCATATCAGCGGCATCTTCCAGGAAGCCGTACATCTACGGGGCCGCGGCATCATTCAACTAGGATTGCTGCTGTTGATAGCAACTCCGGTCGCGCGAGTCATCTTCTCACTCTTCGGTTTTATAGTAGAAAAAGATCGCATGTACGCAACCTTCACCGCAATCGTGTTGGTGATCCTGCTCTACAGTCTGTTTCTGCCGGTGTAGGGCGGACAAGAGTGTCCGCCCTACACACTCACCAAACGCGACAGGCATTCTCCCGCACCATCGGGGCATCTGCCTTACAGTGATACGCCTCGCGGAACTCAGGCATGTTGGAAACTGTTGCATTCACTCGCCACTGCGGTGGTGAGTGTGGATCAACATTCGCCAGCATCCTGCTGACAGCAGGCGTACGGTTCTGGCACCAAACATTGGCCCATCCAAGAAAGAACCTTTGACTTGCGTTCAATCCATCGATCGGCGCAGGGTCTTTTCCACCCAGAGTCGTGAGCAATGCCATATAGGCGATCCGTAACCCACCGTTGTCTGCTGTGTTCTCTCCCAAGGTAAGCTTGCCATTCAGTTTCACATCATCCACAGCCGTGTAACTGGAATATTGATCAGCAACGCATTGCGTGCGTGTGTTGAATTCTTTCTTATCGTCAGCCGTCCACCAGTCACTAAGGTTTCCCTTGGCGTCAAACTGACTACCCTGATCGTCAAAGCCATGGGTCAATTCGTGACCGATCACAGCGCCAATACCGCCAAAATTCATGGCATCGTCAGCCTGATTGTCATAAAACGGTGGCTGGAGGATTCCAGCGGGAAACGTAATGTTATTGAGCTGCGGATTATAGCTGGCATTCACCGTGCTTGGCGGATAAGGCCAGTCATTCTTGTCAACCGGCATACCGATTTTATTCAGATCGCGCTGGAAATCGAATTCATTGGCCCGCTGCGAATTACCCAACGCATCACCGCGAATAATTTTCAAACTGCTGTAATCGCGCCACCGGTCGGGATAGCCGATGCGGTTGGCAATGGCCTCCAGCTTCACATGCGCCTGCTTCTTGGTTTCAGCACCCATCCAGGAAAGGCCATCAATATCGCTGGCTAGTGCTTTTTCCAGCGCGTTTACCATCTTCAACGTACGGTCTTTTCCTTCAGCCCCAAAGGTCTGGGCGACATATTCCTTACCGACAGCTTCGCCCAGATCTCCGTTGGTGAATCGTACGCAACGTTTCCACCGCGGCGCAAGCTCCTTGGTCCCGGACAACTCTTTGCTGAAAAAATTGAAATTCTCGTCCACGAACTTGGCAGGCAACATGACCGCACTGGAGTGCAAAACGTGCCAGCGCAAATAAGTTTTCCAATCGTCCAGTGACGTAGATTTTACCGTTGCATCAAATTGTTTGAAGAAATCAGGCTCGGTCACATTCAAAACTTGCGCCGAAGGCGCGCCGATCCCAGTCAAATAAATATTCCAGCCAAAATCAGGGCTGAGCGCCTCCAGTTCCTTGGCTGTCATCTTATGGTAAATCTTGCTGGGCTCGCGGCGGCTGGCACGATCCAACGCGCCTTTAGCTATACCAGTCTCGATGTTCATCACCGTCTTGGCCTCGTCGGCGGCTTTTGCGTTGGGATCGCCCAAAAGTTCAAACATTTTCTGCACGTGCTCAGCAAACTGTTTACGGATCTCGACTGACTTGGCATCATCTTTGAGGTAGTAGTCCTTATCAGGAAGCGACATCCCACCCTGATCAACCACAGCAATCACTTGCGACGCATCTTTAAAATCCTGGTCTGAGCCAAATCCAAAAAACACTGGTATTCCTGAGTGATGCAACAGGATCGCTTCCTTCGCTAATTCATCTTTCGATTTCATCGCAGCAATGGCCTTCATCTGCGTATCTAGTGGCGCTACACCTGCCTTCTCAATGGCAGACTCGTCCATGCACGCTTGGTAATAATCGCCAATTTTCTGCTCATTCGCAGAACGTTTGGAATCATTAGCCGAATACTTCTCCAAAATTTCGCGGATGACATTCTCCCCGCGTTCCTGGAGTTCATTGAAACGTCCCCAACTGGCGCGATCGCTCGGGATGGGGTTCTGCGCCTGCCATTTGCTGCAAGCATAGGCATAGAAATTTGTGCAGGGATCTATGGTTTTATCCAACATGCCGGGATCAAACCGCACACCAAGAGAAGAGATTGAAGTTGAGTTGGACTGGGCAAGGCAAAGAGAACTGCAAAGAAGCAGGAGGCTTATATAACGCATTCTTCCCTCATATATACAGTTAACAAATGTTAACACGCATCCGAGGGATGATTGGAGCAGGAAGTCTTTAGGAAGTCTTTAGAAAATCTTCAAATGAATGGTGAGATATTTCTTGGGATTTTGCCGGACCGCTTTCACGAATTCTCGCGTTTCCACCAGCATCTGGTCGGCATTGTTGTAGAGCGAGGGATCACGTAATAACTTGCCTGCGGTTCCTTCACCGGCATCTAGGCGGTCAGCGATAGCAGAAAGCTTGTTGGCAAGGTTCTGAATGCGCGCTGCAAATTCCGGGTCTTTGGCAATTTTCCCAGCGCACCTTTGCCTGAGTTGATGTCGTCAGTAAGCTGGCGAATGTTGGCGACGGTTTTATTGGCGTTATCGTAGAGCGCCGGATCCTTCAACAGTTTCCCTGCCGTCCCCTTGCCCGCATTCAGATCATCAACCATCCCGTTAAATTTATCCAGCGTGGCGTTAATCTTGTTGTACATGGTTTCGTCGGAAACCAGTTTTCCAAGCGTTCCCTTGCCGGAGCCGATATCGTTTACCAGACTTTGAAATTCAGTTACCGTTTCAGACAGCCGGTTATAGAGCGTGGGATCGTAAATCAATTTGCCGACTGAGCCTTTGCCAGTTTCAATGTAGGCGATAATGCGATCCAGGCGCTTGAGTAGAGCATCCATATTCTGCAACGTGCCTTGACTGGCGCGTACGACGTCCTGGATTTGCGGCACGTCACTGCTTGGGAGCGTGTCTCCACTTTCCGCTTCTGGTCCCGAAGACTCAGCACTATCAATATCAATAAAAGTTTCGCCTAACACTCCAGCCGTGGAGAGCAACGTGTGCGAATTCTTGAACAAGTCATAGTGATACTTGGTGTTCACTTTCATGGTGATTTCCACCGGAGTCAGATGCTTATCGGGAGCGGATACTACTCTGATAAAACTCACGTTACCAATATCCACGCCATTCAAACGCACCGGTGCCCCCTGGCGCAGGCCGCTGGCGTTGTCCACATACGTCTTCAATTCCATTTTTTTGGTAAAGACGCCGCCCGTGCCGCTCATTAGAAAAATGAGCACAGCCAGTGTGGTGAGGGCAACCACGACCGTGATCCCGACTTTCAATTGAGACCACTTCAGCTGCTTCTGGCTAGGCACGCGTTCTCCCCGGCACCATATTCACAAGGCAGTCCTAGCCGCATCATTAGGACGCGGCAAATTTCCTTGCATCATAGCAGACAAGATGGTGGAGGCTCTACGTCAGACGGTCCGGGGACTTATTGTTTTGGTCAGGGTCAGTGCAACGAAATAGGCCGCTGCTCCGCAAGCCAGAGTGATGTTGAGTCCGAATTGAATAGCAATCACCATCGCCAGGACCGAGCCCAGCACACTGGAAGCTGCGTTCATCGCCCAAGCCCACTCCACTGCACTCCGTTTTGTCTCACTGTTTTCATTCGCAGGAAGTTCCGGCGCGGGAGAACTTGCCAATGCTCGCAGACCGGTTGGGAAAGGCATACCCATAGCAAACCCTAGAGGAACCAGTAGGACTCCACTTATCAGAAACTTGACGGCAAGGGGAAGGCCGACGAATGCGTTGAGTAACCCAGGAAGAACAAATACATAAAGCAATATCGCCGCGATGATCAACACCAGAGGAACGTCAGGGCTTGGTTTGCTGCCGAGCCATTTACGTGAAGCCAGACTCCCCAAACCGCTCGAAAGCAGCATAAGAAAAATAACCACCGTAAGTGCGTAAGTAGGATGTCCAAGAAAAAGTACGAAGCGCTGAATGAAGGCTATTTCAACCAGAATGTATCCCAATCCGACCGCGACAAAATAAAACAGGGGAAGCGTATGACGATATGTGCCCCGCGAACCTAAAGCCAAAGGAATAACCAGAAAAGCGAACACAGCGACTAACGAGATGATCAACACCATTCCCAGCACGGCAACCCCAAGATTCACCTTCCAGTCAATTCCCTGCTCCAGCCCTTCGTGATGCAGGACCTGCTCAAACTTCAGGGTAAAGAAAAAGAATGGCGCGTTGTCGGTGACTGGGGCGACGTTGTACGCATAACTGCTGGCGAAAGCACGGGGATTGTTGCTGGCAATCAGCGCTGAGAATGGATTGTTTTGTGGTTCCGAAGGAAGATGAAGGGCAACCAGATTGTCGTGGCTGCGCAAATGCGCCTTCACAGCTGCTTCTTCTTCGATAGTAAAAGGACTCTTTTTCGCCAGTACGGCAACAGGAATTCCATCCTCATCCAATTCGCCTTCTGAAATCACAATGAAATTCTTGCTTGTGTCCGCAATGCCAAGCTGGTGCAACGCTTCCATAGCCACCGAGACCACGCGCAATGCCTCACGCGGTTGGCGGAACTCCCAGCGTGTCACCGCGATCATGCCATCCGGCTTCAGATGCTCAAAATATTCGCGAAACGCTTCGGCCGTATAGAGACTGTTCTCACTCAACGCAAACGCACCAGCTGCGGTCGAAGCCCAGGTATCCACCAGGGTCATTTGCACGACGTCATATTGCTGCGAAGCATTGCGCACAAACGACCGGCCGTCGGTGACATGAAGATGCACCTCCGGCCGCTCATACAAGTGATAAGCGTAGTCCGCGTAGCGCCCGCGCATGATCGTGTCGGCGATAATGGGGTTGATTTCGATCCCGGTAACATTCGGGCTGCCATTCGCCACAGCGCGCAACACATCCACCCCACCGCCCGGTCCAATAATGGCAAACTCGCCACGCGGACGTAGTACATTCGCCAACGCCGGTGGCGCTGACATCAGATTTTTCTCCCACAAGGTCCCATGCCACTGGTTAAGATCGGCGTTCATGATGTAGGTATTAGCGTCGGCGTCGATTACGATCGCCTTGGCGCCACCCTGCCGGTCCACTTCCACACGGGAAATCGCGTTCCATTTGGCAAACTCCACCATAGCGGGATCGCGGAACATGCCCTTGGCATAGACGATGTCAAAAATGCGCCCGGAATGATTGACACTGATCATGACCAGCCAAACCGCAGCCAAAACCAAATCGGCCCTTCTTTGTTTCGCGGTTGCAGCCCAAACGGCCCCTGCCACCGCCATGACCATTCCGGCAAACAATACGGTGTTAGGCCCTCCCAACCAATTGAGCAGTGGGACCATGGCCAGGCAAGCAATCGCACCACCGGTCAAATCAGCCCCATACAAGCGAGGAATGTGTTTCGACTCACGCGCGAACACAACCGAAAATGCCAATCCGGTAACAAAAAATGGAATTGCCGAGGTCAGGTAAATCGAAGTCAGACGAAAGAAGTTTCCAGTAGAGATCTGCAATGAAACTGGGGTTCGCAGAACAACTGCCAGCACAATCGGCATCATCAATGCATTGATCGCACAAAGCCGGGACACTAGTGTCCGGGTTTCATATTTCGCTAAGCGCAATTTCCATAGATAGGCCCCAACTCCACCCGCCCCCAACCCAAGAAGTGCAATCGAAATCGCCAGAAATGCAAAGTGATAGAAGAGGACAACCGAAAACAGCCGGGTCAGCGCCAACTCCAGCAGTAAAGCGGCAAAGCTGGTGAGAGCGACGCCCACCAGCAAAACACGGTCGCAGGATGGACCGGAGGCAGAAATAACCTGGGAAACTTCAGCGGTAGTGGACATTGAGATGGTTTAGATTTGAGTGCGACAGTCTAACAGAGATTTTGCAGCGCTAATTTTCCAGAATGACTTGAGCGATTGCCTGTTCAGCTGTGTGTGAAAGCGAAAGCGCGATATTCCGGGTCCCCAACTTTGCCGCAAACTCCGCCGCCTTGCCATGAAACGCAATGGTAGGCCTTCCGCCAGGCTGGCGGCATACTTCCACATCACGCCAGCGCACTCCACGATTCCACCCGGTGCCCAGCGCCTTCATGCCGGCCTCTTTCGCGGCAAAGCGCGCGGCATAGCGTTCAATCCGATTGGCCTTGGAATCACAGTACGCAATCTCGCCTTCGGTAAACACGCGCTTTAAAAATCGCTGCCCATGCCGCTGTATCGCCTCCGCGATGCGCGGAACTTCCGCAATATCAATGCCAGTACCGACGATCATTCGCTTTAAGTTAGCACAGCTATAACAACCGGTCTCCGCGATAAATCAATTCCCCTTCAATCAGCCGCGCTTCATTCATCAAGTGATGCGGTTTGGTGGGGCCGGTGGCGTCTATATGTTGTACCTCGTGACCATGCGCCACCAACCAGTCTGAAACCATCATGCGATGACAGTGAAAATAAACCCGCTCAGCGCACATGTAAGCCGTACGTCCGCGCTCGGCTAATGCAATTAACTCCGCGGACGCCGCCTTAAACTCACCAGTCAGCATGTAATCGGCGTAATTGCGAAAGCTGTCATTCCGCAAAGCAATGTTTGGAGAATCCTGCCGGATCTTCTTGCGATGCCCACCAAGCGCTTTCATCCACACATATTGAATGCCCGCCGCGCGTAAGTTTTTTTCTAAAGACTCCCGGTTGAAATGCGGCAATCGCCGTGAAGCGGGAAATGCACGGATGTCCACCAAAGTCTTGATTGAGTGGGCATTTAAGGCCTCAATCAGTTCATCCAGAGTGCGGGTGGAATGACCAATGGTGTAGAGGATCGCCATCCGACTCAATTGCTGGAAAGTTTCTGTAAAGAAACCATGAGAGTTGCGTCTTGTTCATCAAATACAGTGCGCAAATCCAACAAGACTTGCCCATTTTCTAAACGAGCAATCACGGGTGGATTTGACATTCTCAGGCGGGTTTCCAACTCATTCGCGGTAAGACCCTGTTTGGAGATTGCTACTAGCTTCGTTGGCAATACGGCGGTCGGCGCCGCCCCTCCCCCGATCACTGATTCACCGTCAACCACATCCGCAGAAAATCCGCTCGCTCGAATCTGTTCGGTCAACATGTCCGCCCGCTTGCCCACTTCTTCTTTACTCAAACGAATCATGCGAAGCGCGGGTATTGAATCATAATCACGTTTCACATACGCCAGTAGCGTCGCCTCCAGCGCCGCATAAGTCAGTTTGTCTACACGCAAGGCGCGGAACAATGAATTGCTACGCATGCGGGCAATCAGATCACCACGCCCACTAAGAATCCCTGCCTGCGGCCCACCCAGCAATTTGTCGCCGCTGTAAGTGACCACATCCACTCCCGCGCGAAGGCTATCCAGAACCCCCGGTTCATTGCCGATCCCGGCCAGACCCAAATCAAACAGTGCTCCGCTGCCCAGATCTTCCATTAAGGGAAGCTGCCGTTCTTTAGCCAGGCTGACCAATTCCTCCAAGGCAGGCTGCTCAACAAAACCAGTAATCTCGAAATTGGAACGGTGCACGCGCAGGATCAGCCGCGTCTTGTCGTTAATCGCGTTGGCATAGTCGCTGATGCGAGTGCGGTTGGTAGTTCCGACCTCGCGTAAAACAGCATTCGATTTGCCCATCACATCAGGAATGCGAAACGATCCGCCGATTTCTACCAACTCACCACGCGAAACAATAACTTCCCCGCCTTCAGCCAGGCTATTCAAAGCCAGCAAAACAGCGGCAGCATTGTTATTCACAACAATGGAGGAAATACCTTGTGTGGAGGCGGGCGACTCGCCTGCAACCGAAGAATTCAGCAACTTGCGAAACAACCGGTCCACATGAACATCCCGTTTACCGCGTTCACCAGTCCCTAAATCAAATTCGAGATTGGAATAACCAGTAGCGGTCTCACGAACATGCTCAAGCGCAGAAGCAGCCAGCGGCGCACGTCCCAGATTGGTATGTAGGATCACCCCAGTGGCATTAATAACCGTCCGCAGAGAATAAGTCAGGCTCTGCCGTAACTGTCGTTCGACCGCTCCATATATCCCTGTAAGCGCCAAATCTACGGCTGAAGAATCCAACCGGCCGGCAGCGATCTCCTGGCGCAGACGGGCCAGTACCGCGCGTCCCGCATCTGTGACAGCAGCTACTCCGTCCTGAGCCAGAAGTTGAGCTGAGTCAGCTGTGCGCAACAGTTCATCCACAGATGGCAACTTACGATACAAATCGGCTTTGGATGCAACTTTCATTGCTCAATGATTATTTCATGCTCACAGGGCAAGCCCCGTCCCCACACGGCTTACCCTACTTCCACCAGCCCATAAGTTTTCTGCCAGCGGGTGCGCATGTGATGCAGCGCGCGATTAATCTCTTCCTGAGAAATTTCTGCATTCGGCCCGGCCAGTACGGCAGCCGCCTCCCGCTTTGCCATTTCCAGCAACTGCCGGTCACGAATTAAGTTTGCCACCTGAAAACCAGGTATACCAGCCTGCCGCGTACCAAAAAATTCCCCTGGCCCACGCAGTTCAAGATCCAGTTCAGCAATCTGAAATCCGTCGCTGGTGCGGACCATCGCATCCAACCGCCGCTCACCGTCTTCGGAAACTTTCCCGCCAGTCATCAGCACGCAATACGATTTCGCCGCACCGCGACCAATGCGTCCGCGTAACTGATGCAACTGTGCCAGCCCAAACCTCTCAGCATGTTCGATCACCATGACGGTAGCATTAGACACATCCACACCAACTTCAATCACTGTCGTTGCCACAAGAATCTGTAGCGTTCCCTTCTGAAATAATCGCATCACCTGATCTTTCAAATCGGTGTCCAGCCGCCCATGCAAGAGCCCGACTTTAAGATCAGGGAAAATTTTGTTGCTCAACTCTTTGTACATCTTGAGCGCGGCCTTGAGTTCGGTTTCCTCATTCTCTTCAATCACCGGATAGACCACATAAGCCTGATGCCCCGCTTCCACTTGTTTCCGTACAAACTTCCAAACCTCATCCGACCGGTCATCCGAAATGCGCCGCGTAACAATCGGAGTCCGGCCCGGAGGCAACTCGTTGATCACACTCACATCCAGATCGCCGTAAAGCGTAAGAGCCAGCGTGCGGGGAATCGGAGTAGCCGTCATCACCAGCACATCCGGCTCTCCCTGTGCTTCTTTCTTCATCAGCTTGAATCGCTGCATCACCCCGAACCGATGCTGCTCGTCCACAATCACCAGCCCCAGCTTGTCAAACTCAACCTTTTGTTCGATCAGGGCATGTGTCCCAATTACCAACTGTGCATTGCCTTGCCCGATATGCCGGCGAATCTCTCGTTTGCGATCGTTCTCCAGCGAACCAGTCAGCAGAACCACCCGATACCCCGCGGCTCCAAAATCCGCCGCGCAGAAAAATAATGCTGCTGCGCCAGAATCTCCGTCGGGCGCCATCAGGGCAACCTGATAGCCATTTTCAATCGCGATAATTGCCGCCTCAAAAGCAACAATGGTTTTCCGGAACCTACATCGCCTTGCAACAACCGTCGCATGGGAGAGACCTGCTGCATATCCGCAGCGATCTCTTTCAAAACTCTTCTTCTGCGCCTCGGTAGGATGAAACGGCAAAATCTTCTTGATCGCCGCCCGTACTCCCGTCATTCAGCTGAAAAGCAATTCCAGTTTGCGCCTTCTGCTCGCGGCGTTTCAGTTCGAGACCTAACTCCACAAAAAACAACTCTTCGAAAATGAGCCGGATATGCGCAGGAGTATGCGCCATCTGCAAATCTTCAAAGCTCTCACCAGCCTCGGGCCAGTGAACTCCCCACAATGCCTGACGCGGAGGGATCAAACTCAAGTGTTCTCGAACTACAGCAGGAATCGGGTCGGGCAGCTCCGGAGGCAGATTTTCCAGCGCGGTGCGAATCACTCGGCGAAACCACCGGGCAGTCAGCTTGCCCTGTCCGGCAGACTCATAGATCGGGACAATACGCCCAATTTCCAGAGACGATTCCAGATCGGGTTCTGCCCCTTCCTCCCCAGCCTCCGCCAGAATTTCAAACTGTGGCTGATGCAGTTGCAACTCCCCGTTACGGTCCTGTTCCACCTTCCCGTACAAAGCCACCATCTGCCCCGGTTTGAACTTGTCCCGAAGATAGGTCGCGTTAAACCATAAGCACTTCAACTTGGTTCGCCCCTGCCCCGCCACCATCTGAAAAATCGGCATCCGCCTTGTGCGAAACAGGCCAGAATTTCGCACTTCGGCAATGACAGTGGCCATCTCACCCACCCGCAGCTCGGCAATCCCTCGCGGATTCAGACGGTCTTCATAGCGGAAAGGGAGGTAGTGCACCAGGTCGTCAACGGTGTGTATCCCCTTGGCGCTCAATACTGTCAGCCAGACGGGGGCCGATCCCCTTGACATACTGTACGGACGTGGACGGTTCCAGCACTCTGGCGATGTTAGCAGGAGAAAGCACAACCCGACGCAACCGACAATCTTCGGGCCACCTTCGTGCCCGGAACGGTGTCTAAAAGAGATAATGAAGAACTTTGCCCACTCCCTGGCAGCGGTTCTTGTCGGCAACTTATTGTATTTCTTCGTGATGCCCGACCTTCCCCGGGCCGCTCAACATATCTCCCGCAGTTTTGACCTGGGGATGGCTGTGGATTTTTGTTTCTGCCTGGCTATTCTTGGGATCATCAAAGCCATCGCCTGGCGGATGCAAGATTCAAACTCGGACGCCACTCGATCACGCGGGAAGGCCCCTATTACTTTCGGAACCTTCGGTAACCATCCCTCGAACGGTAGAATCCGGCTGTCTATGCAGAAAGTCGCCGTCCTTTACGACGCCAGCCAGGCGGTGCTTTCCGCGCCCGATCTGGAGGGAGTACTTCATCAGATTCTCATCATTGCGCGTGACTATTTTCACCTGCAAAACGTGGCCATCCTGCTGCTGGACGAAGAAAGCAAGAACTTCACGTGCGCTGCCAGATCGGCTGGGCCGACAGCCTGGCCCACATGCGTTTGCCGTTAGGCTCCGGTATCACAGGAGCAGCTGCCCAGCAAAAGCGGCCAATCTACGTACCTGATGTCAGCACCGACCCACGTTATATCCCGTCCAGTTTCAAAACCAGTTCGGAATTTGCCGTCCCTTAATCGTGCAGGGGGCCGTGGTAGGAGTCCTTGACTGCCAAAGCGACAAGCTGGACTACTTTGAGCCTGACACCATCGACCTGCTGACTTTGTTTTCCACCCAGGCTTCCCTCGCCATCCAGAATGCCCGCTTGAACGCGCTGGAACGGCGCCGTGCCCGGGAATTGCAGGCCATCAACGCCATCGCTCAACAGTCCACCGCCGTATTGGACGTCAAAGAATTGTTGTCCAAAGTATGTCCGCTGATTCAGGAAAAATTTCAGCTGCCGCAAATCTCTGTGCTGTTGAAAGATGAAGATGACCTGGTTCTCAGCGCCCACCATGGCATGTTTATGCCAAGGATACCGGAAGACGGACGTCTGCCGGTTAATGCAAGCC
>CAWBXL010000163.1:0-6234 GCA_963792305.1 uncultured Acidobacteriaceae bacterium
AGCCTGCGATTCCACGCCCAGCTTGTTGCTGATGAATAACCATGACGGCACTTTCCGGGAAGAAGGCGTGCTGCGCGGGGTTGCGCTTAGTGCAGACGGCATGGAGCAAGCCGGTATGGGAATTGGGGTTGGAGATTACAACCTTGACGGGTCACTCGATTTATTCAAAACCCACTTCGCCGACGACACCAATGGCCTTTATAAGAATGATGGCAAGGGGAACTTTGATGATGTAACACTGCCCGCCAAGATCGGCGTAGAGACGCATTACATCTGTTGGGGCGCAGGTATTGGACCTCGATAACGACGGCTGGCCTGACCTGTTTATGGTCACGGGTTCTGTATACCCGCAGGTTGAGAAAAAACTCCCTAACTATCCGACTAATACCCCACGTGCCGTGTTTCGCAATTTAGGGAATGGAACATTCGAAGAGCTCAAAGAAGAAGCCGGTCCAGGAGTCGCTGCCAACCACTGTAGCCGGGGATGCGCCTTCGGCGATTTCGACAATGACGGAGACTTGGATATTTTGGTGGTCAATCTGAACGAACCGCCGTCATTGCTGCGCAACGATTTAAGCGGTGGGAACCACTGGCTGAAACTCAAACTGGTCGGCACGAAGTCGAATCGCAGCGCCATCGGAGCGCGCGTTCTGGTTCGCTATGGGAAGAAGATACAGGTACAGGAAGTGTTGAGCCAGTCCAGCTTTTATTCGGTCAATGATTCGCGGCTGCATTTTGGCTTGGGTTCGGAAACTACAGCCAACGTTGAAATCCGCTGGCCTAGCGGATTGCAGGAAAAATTTAATGCCGTTCCCATTGATGTTTTGATCGTGGCCAAAGAAGGGGCGGGTATTTCGCCTAAGGCAGACTGGTCTAAGCGGTAGCGCATCATCATCGAAACAATAAACATATAAATATCTGCGGTAAGGAAGGCCTTGTCAATAGGACAAGTAAACGTTTCCCCGAAATTTATTTTGCTCTAAAATTTAGGCATAGCCATATATGCATCCTGGGAGGCGCTTGCAAATGGGTTCTGATCGAAAGGGCTTTTCTCGTCGCCATTTTCTCTCCACGGCCGTAACTTCAACGGCGGTTTCATTGCTGGCCCGTCCGGCATTTTCCGCTGCTCTGGGCAATTTAGCATCGTCTTCAGCTGGTACTGCACCGCTTGATGCTGCGGCGACGTCGCTTCCCTGGAAAGACCAGGGTGTGCTGAACCTGGCAAATTCTCCCTATGCAAAGCTGCATACCGTCCCTGTTCATGCCGTCACCATCACCGACGGTTTCTGGTCCAAGCGCCGCAAAATTAATGTGGAAAAGAGCATTCCCTCGATGTTGACCGAACTCGAGCAACACGGCCGCATGGACAACTACCGCCGCCTGGTTGGCAAGAGCACCGAGCCGGAAAAGGGGCCATTTTATTCTGACTCCGATATGTACAAGTGGACTGAAGCTGTGGGGTGGGTGCTGCAATCCGGCGATCAACCGCAGTTACGCAAAGCGACCGATGGCGTCATCCACGAGATCGTTGCCGTGCAGGAACCAAACGGATATCTCAACACGTATTTTCAGGATGCTCACAAGTCCGAGCGCATGGAGCCGCACATGCAGGAAGTGGGGCATGAACTCTACAACCTGGGCCACATGATTCAGGGTGCGATTGCCTACTACCGTGGCACCGGCGATCCCACGCTCATGAATGCAGGGATGAAGATGGTGGATGATTTTATTATCCCCAACTACGGGCCAGGTCCAAATCAGAAGCCGATCATTTCCGGCCATCCAGAAATTGAAATGGCATTGATTGAGCTTTATCGCACCACTGGGAAAAAACAGTACGTGGAGTTGGCGGGATACATTCTGCACGGAGACGAGCGCGCACAGCTTACACGGCGAACGATCGTTTACACGTTCTGCGGAATTCCGTTTACTACGCGCACCAAACTCGAAGGCCACGCCGTCCGCGCCATGTACGCCTGTTGCGGCGCCACCGACTATTACATGGAAACCGGCGATCCGGCTTACTGGAAAACGCTCAATGTACTTTGGGATGACCTTTCGAAGCACCAGATGTATATCAATGGCGGGGTCGGGGCGCGTTCCGCGGGAGAAGCTTTTGGTGAAGCATATGAATTGCCCAACGAACAGGCCTACGGCGAAAGCTGCGCAGCTATCGGAAACATGATGTGGAACTGGCGCATGCTGGCTGCGAGTGGCGAATCGAAGTTTGCAGATGTCATCGAGCGCGCCTTGTACAACGGAATTAACTCCGGCATGTCGCTCGATGGGACGACCTATTGTTATCGCAATCCGCTGGCGTTCGATCCATCCCTGTACGACAAAGCACGCGGCGAGCAGATCCGCAATCCTTGGTACGACACCACCTGCTGCCCGCCAAATCTGGAGCGCACATTCGGCTCGTTGCCCGGATACTTCTACAGCACCAGCAAAGACGGTGTGTACGTGCATTTGTATGACAATTCTGTGCTCGACTGGCATCTGGAGAACGGCACGCCGTTGAAGATCGAGCAGAAGACAAACTATCCATGGGAAGGGTCGGTTCGTATGAGTGTCTCTCCGGCACAGGCGACCGACTTTACCTTATATGTCAGGATCCCTGGCTGGGTGCGGAATGCCAAGGTCACGATGAATGGCAAGACGGTCGAAGGCGCTCAGGCTGGACAATATTTAGCGATCAAACGCAACTGGAAATCAGGTGACAGCGTCACCCTCGATTTTCCACTCAGCACAGAGGTCATCACCTCAAACCCACGCGTTGCCGAAGATGCTGGCCGAGTCGCTGTGCAGCGCGGCCCGATTGTTTTCTGCATGGAGCAAATGGACCAGCCGAGCGGTGTCGATCTGGCGGATGTTTCCTTTGCACTGACTCCGAAGTTGGGCCAGGAATTTCAAGTGCAATATAAATCCGACCTGCTCGATGGTGTGGCTGTTCTGCATCACGAAGGAATGGTCTACGAAAGTCCTTCAGCCACACAGCCGCTCTATCAAGCTTCCACCGGAACTCCGCCCAAAACTCGTAAGGAGCGTATTGCGCTCATTCCGTACTATGCGTGGGCGAATCGTGAGCCTGCGCCAATGCAAGTGTGGATTCCTTATACGCGCGATTGATTTTTTGCGGTTGATGTCGCGTCTGGTGTGATCAAGACGTTTTCTCTACAACTACGTCCCAAGTGAGGACTCGAACTTCATGAACCGTTACAACCGTCGGGATGTATTGAAAGCCATGGGCGCTGCCTCGGCAGCGCTCTTGTTGCCTCAAGCGGGAAACGCCGCCGAATCAAGTGTCGGCAGCGATATCGAAATCCAGGTTGTATCGGTGAGTGCGCACACCGCCCGGCTGAGTGTTATTCCCATCAAAGACAAGCAAACGATTTCTATTCCTACGGACGGGTCGCTGGTGAAAAGCAGCTGGGGCGCACCTGTGCTCAAGGTCGGCGGAAACGTTGCTAACGGAATTGCGCGCTGCGGCGATCTTAACGTAGCTGTTTCGTCGAACCCTCTGACCTTCACCATCACGACTGCTCAAGGCGCTCCAATCCAAAAGATAAGAGTAGAGGACCGTGGCGTAGTTTCGTTTGAAACCGGGCCTTCTCCGCTGCTCGCTCTTGGAGAAGGTGGACCGCAATTCGACCGCCATGGACTCATGGACAACACACATAATGGCCAAAGCGGCTACAAATTGAGGACACATGGTGCGCGCGTGGCCATTCCCTGGATTATCGGGACATCCGGTTGGGCTATGTTCATCCACCACCCGCACGGAGTTTTCGATCTTACGGGGGAGCAAGGAAAGTTCACTCCGGAAGCTTCCGACCACGCATTCCCACTGGACATATTTATCGTTGCTTCCAATGAGCCTGCGACCATCATGTCCGAATACGCCCGTCTGACGGGGCATCCAGAGATGCCGCCGCTATGGAGTCTTGGGTATCAACAATCGCATCGCACGCTCGCCAGCCGGGAAGAAGTTCTGGCTGAGGCAAAAACTTTCCGAGAAAAGAAACTGCCCTGCGATGCATTGATCTATCTCGGCACTGGTTTTTGTCCATCGGGATGGAATACGGCAAACGGAGCATTCTCATGGAACTCGCGCGTATTTCCTGATCCGAAGAAAGTTCTGGATGAACTTCATAGGGATCATTTCAAGGTGTCATTGCATGCGGTAATTCTTACCGATGAGCTGCGTGGAAACGCCTCTGATCCTTGCACGGTAGCGCGGTTCGATGAAGAGGAAGCTGGATGCCATTGGGATGCGCATCGTAAAGATTTTGCCATGGGTGTCGATGGCTGGTGGCCGGACGAGGGCGATTCGCTCGATATCAAATCGCGGCTGGTGCGCAATCGCATGTATTGGGAAGGGCCACAGATTGACCGGCCCAACGAGCGTCCGTACGCGCTGCATCGCAATGGTTATGCTGGAATGCAGCGCTTCGCATCCTTCTTATGGTCAGGCGATGTGTTCTCCACCTGGGAAACACTGAAAACTCATATTCCAATTGCCATCAATACGGCGCTGACGGGCATTCCGCTTTGGGGCACGGACATCGGCGGATTTGTTCCTACACAAGAGTTTACTGCCGAGCTATACCTGCGCTGGTTTCAATTTGCCGCGTTCTGTCCGCTGTTTCGCTCTCACGGCCGTACATGGAAACTCCGTCTCCCTTGGGGTTGGAACACAGGAGATCCCGGGCCAGTAGAAATAAATAACTACAACGGCGCGGGCACTCCTGACGCCAGCCAGCTGCACAATCCGCAAGTGGAAGTAATTTGCCGTAAATACCTGGAGCTGCGCTATCGTATGCTTCCTTATTTATATAGCGCAGTACGTGAGTGTTCAGTCAGCGGCATGCCAATCATGCGTTCGCTGTGGCTACACTATCCAGATGACGCTCAAGCTGTTGCACGTGGGGATGAATATTTGTGGGGCAGAGATGTTTTGGTCGCGCCGGTGGTTGAACAGGGAGCCACATCTCGCGAAGTCTATTTGCCGAAGGGCGGCTGGTACGATTACTGGACTGGAGAACGTGTCGAAGGTGGGCGCGAAATAAACCGTCCCGTTGATTTAGAAACAATTCCGCTTTACTGCGTGCTGGAGCTATCCTCCCACTCGGGCCGGTTAAACAATACGTAGAAGAAAAAGTTGACCAGCCATTGTCTGTTTCGGTCTATCCCGGCGCAGACGGATCATTCCTGCTCTATGAAGACGACGGCAAATCCTTCAACTACCGCAAGGGCGAATGGATGGGAACACAAATGAGTTGGAACGATGCAAAGCGCGAATTGACGCTACGGCTTGCATCTGGTTCACGTATGCTCGCCCCAAGAAAAATCGAGGTGAAGCTACAGCAGGCAATACGCACGGTAGAATTTAAAGGCGCTCCAGTCGAAGTCGCCTTCTGAGTATGCCGCCAAGGCCCCTAGCCATTTATTTCGCATTGACGCTGGCTGTTGCAGGATCGGGCAGAATGCTTCCAATCCAACTCAGGCCATACAAGCCGCATTGCGCGCCAGAGACTTCACACAAGCTCTTCAGCTTGCTGGCCCTGCATTGCAACAATCTCCTAAAGACAGCAGGCTATGGATGCTTCAGGGCGTAGCCTTTGCAGGTCGCGGCAAAAATAAAGAGGCCCTTGGCTCCTTCCACAAAGCGCTAAGCATCTCTCCTGATACACTTCCTGCGCTCGAGGGCGCCGTACAACTCGAGTATCAGACGGACAGCGTACATGCCATTCCACATTTAAACCGCATCCTGCAACAGCTTCCCAACGATGCTACGGCCCACGCCATGTTGGCCGTAGCGGCTTACAAACAACATGATTGCGCGACGGCGGTGAAACATTTCGCGAAGAGCAGACAACTGATTTCGTCCCAACCGTCGGCCATGGCAGAGTATGGAAGCTGCCGTCGGGGGCTTCGGATGCCCCCTGAATGCGGTTACCGTATTCCAGCAAATGATGACCCAGTATCCTAAAAATTCAGCACGCACGCTACGCGCTTGCCACAGCTCAACTGGCTGCTCATCAGGGAAAAGATGCTGTAGATACACTCCAGCCTTTGCTCGAAGCAGCAGAACCTGATTCCGATGTGTTGGCATTAGCTTCGTCCGCGTATGAAGGGCAGGGTGACACGCCGAAAGCAGTGCAGCTACTTCGTCAGGCAATCGTGGCGAACCCTAAAAAGATCAAGTACTACCTCGATTTTGCCACCCTGTCG
>CAWBXL010000164.1:0-16279 GCA_963792305.1 uncultured Acidobacteriaceae bacterium
TAAATAAGGAGAGGCATAGCAGTGTGATATCCCAAGAGCTGCAAGATATGGGACGATCTCCGTCGCTTTCGCAAATGTGAAGTCACGGTTGAACTGAAGGCGATAAGTCGCCAGCGGAATTTCTGGAATACTCACGGGTTCACATACCAGGCAACTGACCAGGCCGGCATTTCAATTGCATGCCCTATGTCGAAAGTTGCATAAATCAATCGACGATCTGGTGGATTTAGAGTTATCGTCGTGTCCCCCAAATTCGCCATAAGCTGAAGGTTGTTGTTTCCCATTTGCCAGCACACGGCTAAACCATTTTCATGAAAAGTCGAATGCGCAGTTTTTAGATGCAATCCGCTGCTATCGCGAAGAAGTGGAACTATTTCTTTTTTTCGCAACCTTAACAGATGGGAATAAAAACTAAGCCATTGATCGTGGCCTGGCTCCTGCGCCGAATCCCAATTAAGCTTGGAAGCGGCAAAAGTATTTTCATCATTCGGATCAGGGATACGGTTGCGCGTCGCTTCGTCACGGAATTGGGAAAATTTAGCGAATTCGGCGCGACGGCCGTCGGTGACCGCTTTGGCTAATTGGGCTTCGAAATCGCAGAAGAACAGGAACGGCGTGTCAGCCGCGAATTCTTCTCCCATAAAAAGCAATGGCGGTGAGGGAGCGAGCAATAAAATCGCCATAATCGCCCGCACGGCTTCTGGATTCGCATTGCTTAAGATCCTTCCTCCAAAAGCACGATTGCCAACCTGATCGTGATTTTGCAGAAACCCGATGAAGCTGGTCAGAGGCAGCCCGCGACTGGGTTCTCCCCTGTTTTTGCCATTGCGATAGTGTGAAGGTTGCCCTTGAAAAAGAAATCCTTCGGTCAGACATTTTCCCAGTAGCTGAATTGGATGGTCCGCATAATCGCTGTAGTACCCATCGCTCTCCCGGCTCGTCAAAACATGGCAGACGTGATGGATATCATCATTCCACTGAGCGTCATAAAGTACTCCACCATCGCCAGTGGACTTTAAATAGCGTGCACAGTTGTCTTCGTTCTCCAGTACAAGATGGATATATCGGTTCGCCCCTATTGTTTGACGTACCGTTTCCGCCAATTCGATGAGAATGTCTGGAGTTGAATCATCTTTGATGGCGTGAACTGCGTCCAACCTCAGTCCATCGAAATGAAATTCCTCCAGCCAGTACAGAGCGTTATGGATGAAAAAATCCCTTACGGTGCGGCTTTGTTCTCCATCAACATTGATGCCGTCGCCCCATGGCGTGTGATGTCTGTCGGTAAAAAATTGCGGCGCATACGCTCGAAGATAATTCCCTTCTGGCCCGAAGTGGTTGTAAACCACATCAAGAAAAACCATCAAACCTTTGCGATGCGCAGCTTCAACCAGATACTTTAAATCCTCCGGGCGGCCATACGAAGAATCGGGTGCGTAAGGCAACACGCCATCGTATCCCCAGTTTCTTTTGCCGAAGAAGTCGGAGACTGGCATCAATTCAATTGCGGTGATACCTAAGTCCGCGAGATGGTCCAGTTTCTGCTCTACGCCGGCAAATGTTCCGCGAGGAGAAAATGCTCCAATGTGTAATTCATAAATCACAGCTTCTTCCCACGGTCGTCCATGCCAGTCTTCGTCTGTCCATGTGAACGCTGTGGGATCAATTACTTCACTCGGGCCATGAACATCTTGTGGCTGAAAACGTGATGCTGGATCGGGAACATGCAATTGACCATCAATAACGAATTGATAGCGGCTGCCAACCGAGGCGCGGTTCGTGCTCAGTTCGAACCAACCGGATTCGCTTCGCACCATGGGCAAAATAGCCCCATCCACACACAAATCTACTCGCGCCGGCTTGGGTGCCCATAAGCGAAAATGGACTCCACCCTCTGCCAGGCACGTCGCTCCAAATGGCATTTGGTATTCACGCTTCATGACGGCGTTCCATAAACCTGGTTTGACCTGCGGCGCGTGCCGCTAACACAACCAAAGATCGGGCCTCTAAGGAATATGTGGCTTCCGCATCGTGACGACATCCGGGATTTCCCAACGGTTCGCACGATGTATCTATCAGCGCGACCCAACTTCCTCCCTGCGGAAGAGCGGGAAGAACAAACGGGATGGCTTCGTGGTGAGCATTCATCAGGACCAAAAAAGTTTCATCCTTCACCGGCTGGGCGCGTTCATCCACTTCATCCAGCGCATCGCCGGGCAAAAATAACCCCAAACAGCGGGCACAATCCTGCTTCCATTCTTCATCGGTCATTTCCTGACCATCAGGCCTCAACCAGAGGATGTCTTTAATGCCTGCACCTTTGATCGCCCTGCCCTGAAAAAAATTGCGCCGATGAAATGCCGGATGGTTTTTACGCAGCATAATCATCCGTTGAGTGAAGGCCAACAGGTTGCGGTCCTCGGGCCGAAGTTCCCAATTCATCCAGCTGATTTCGTTGTCCTGACAGTAAGCGTTATTGTTCCCGTTCTGCGTGTGGCCGATGGCATCTCCGGCAAGCAGCATCGGTACACCTTGAGACAAAAGGAGCATGGCTAGAAAATTCCTTTTCTGCCGGGCGCGCAGCGCATTGATTGCTGGGTCCTCAGTCGGGCCCTCAGCGCCGCAATTCCAACTGCGGTTATTGTCGGTACCGTCCCGGTTTTCTTCTCCGTTGGCTTCGTTGTGTTTTTGGTTATAGCTGACCAGATCATTCAGTGTGAACCCATCGTGGGCAGTCACAAAGTTGATGCTGGCATAAGGCCGTCTTCCGCTGCGGGCGTAAAGATCGCTTGATCCGGTAATGCGGTATGCCAGTTCGCCGACCCCACCGCCATCGCCCTTCCAGTACGAACGCACTGCGTCGCGATAACGATCATTCCATTCCGCCCACCCCACGGGAAACTTCCCTACTTGATAACCACCCTCACCCAAATCCCACGGCTCGGCGATTAATTTCACCTGCGACAGGATTGGGTCTTGATGGATGATGTCCAGGAAAGCGCCCAAGCGATCGACTTCATGCAACTCACGAGCGAGAGTGGCAGCGAGATCAAAACGGAAACCATCCACGTGCATTTCCAGCACCCAATACCGCAAGCTGTCCATAATCAGCTGGAGGACCCGGGGATGGCGCATGTTTAAAGTATTTCCCGTGCCGGTATAGTCCATGTAATAGCGTGGATTGTCCGGCACCAGACGGTAATAGACTTCGTTATCAATCCCGCGAAATGAGAGCGTTGGCCCCATCTGATTGCCTTCGGCGGTGTGGTTATAGACGACATCGAGAATTACTTCGATCCCTGCCGAGTGCAGCGTCTTGACCATGGTCTTAAACTCATTGACGCTCCCGCTGGCGGAATAACGCGGCTCGGGAGCAAAGAATCCAATCGAGTTATATCCCCAATAATTGTGCAATCCCTTTTCTACCAAATGGCGATCATCCACAAAGCAGTGGACCGGCAAAAGCTCAACTGCGGTAACACCCAGGCGCTGCAAATAGTCGATGACTGGAGCGGTGGCCAATCCGGCGTAAGTCCCGCGCAATTTGGGTGGGACTTTGGGGTGAGTCATGGTGAAACCTTTGACGTGGACTTCGTAGATCACGCTACGATGCCATGGAATCTTCGGTGGGCGGTCGGTTCCCCAAGTAAAAGCGGAATCGATGACCATCCCTTTCATCATTCCGGCGGCACTATCGCGGCGGTCGAATGAAAGATCACCATTTTTGTGGCCGATTTTGTACCCGAAATGAGAGTCGCTCCAACTCAGATGTTGGACCTGCTTCGCATAGGGATCAAGCAAAAGCTTGTGCGGATTAAAACGCATTCCGCGTGAGGGATCGTAACGGCCGTAGACGCGGTATCCATATAAGAGTCCCGGACGCGCTTCCGGCAGGTAGCAATGCCACACCTGATCGGTATGCTCCCGCAGCATGATGCGTCGTATTTCACGCCGACCGTTGGGATCGAACAGACATAGCTCGACTTTGTCAGCATGCTCTGAAAAGATAGCAAAATTAACGCCTTCTCCGTCCCATGAAGCACCAAGAGGATAAGGCCGGCCCGGCCAGATAATTAGACTGTCTCCGTTCAACACATTCATGAGGGTTTGACTTAGATGCAGGCGAATTACAGACAGATACGAGCGGTAGAAAATAGATTCAAACAGGACTGGAACTGGCGAAGTCTAGCGCAACCCAATACAACGGCGTAGTGCAGTAAGCGCATTTAACGCATTGTTCACAATTGCTCTTTCTGCGGCATCGCTTGCCATTGAAAACAACTCCCGTTCCCTGCGCATGAGGGCTCGTTCGGCGGATAGAATTCGAGCCGGTATTTGACTCTTATCTGTTTCAAACAGAGCATTCAAATATAACGAACGCCACTCTGACATTTGGGGCTTTTCATGTGAATGGGCAGGAACAGGAATAGCGCTCATGGCCGAACTCTCCGTACTGTTCTGTGACAACTCCAATAAAGCCAAGGGGATATTCACAAGTAAACAACACCTCTAATCATTAGTTCAATACAGTGTTTAAGGTAGATTTCTGCTTTATACAGCGCGTAATACTCGCTTGCCAACCGACGTGCGATCTCTCCCAAGCTTTCGGGACGCACTGCCTCGCTGGCGTTTCTGGCAAAGACTACGAATACCACTGCCCAAACGAGCAGGATCGTCGACATCCCCCAATACACATTGCGGAATCCGTATGCCGCAGCAATCACCGGTCCCAGCCATAGGGTGTCTTTACTCCGCACAGTGAGCATTCAGCCTGATGGCAGGTCTGCTCGGTAAACCGGCCCTCTGGGCTCAAGATAAATTTAACCGGAGTAGTGACGAAAATAGGATGGCGACCCAGTTCACCCGATGCTCCCTTACACCAAACGTACACACTCGCCGGGTAATAGACCTTTTCGCATTCCAGCATCTTCATAGCAACTCTCCTCGGCGTCCAAAATTGCCTATTGCACCGCCATTGCTTCGAGCGCCGGTTTGTTGCGAATGGTAATACTGGGGCCTTTGGTTGTGATCCAGCCACGATGTTTAAAATCAGCAAGTCCGCGGGTGACACTTTCACGAGTCAGCCCGACCACCTGTGCGATCTCTTCGTGGGTCAGGCTCAAGTTAAAGCGCACACCCTGCGGCGTGTCTTGGCCATGCTCAGCCGACTCAAGAAGGAACGATGCCAACTTTTCGGCTGCGGACGTATTCAGACCGAGATAACGAATTTGCTGGCACGCGCCACGATAATAGTTGCTGAATTGCTGCATGGCATTTACCGCCACTTCTTGATGTTCACGCATTAACTTGCTGAAGTCATCCCTGCGGATGAAGTCGATTTGCGAAGGTTGAAGGGTCTCTGCGGTTACTTCGTGCGGGACTCCGGACACAGCCGAATCCAGGCCCAATAATTCGCCGGCTTCTGCGATCCGAACAATGACAGTCTTTCCGTCGAGAGACGCCATCGTCAACTTTATCCGGCCTTTGCAAAGCATGTACACGCCGCGGGGCACTTGCCCTTCAACGAACAGCACTGCACCCGCCGGGTACGAACTTGTGAACTTGATTCTCTCGAAGGCTTCAAGCGAACCGTTTTCCATCTGGCAAAAAAATCCGTCTTTGCGAAACGCGCAGGTTTTGCAGTTGTCCACTAATTCCATTCCATACGGTGCGTGCGTTTTCATTTTTTTGCTCCTGACCTTTCGAGACTTTCTTTTTTCAATCGGTATCCGCCATGGCTTCCCGGACAAAAGGGGAAGGATCCTTTAGCACAACCCCTGCGTTTTGCATTTTCCGCAGAATCGCACGCCCTCGGTCATCGACGAAACTCACAGATTTCAAGTCCAGGGAAAGTTTCTTCGGTGATGTGCTGGTCGGTGAAAGCCAAACCCTCTCCAGTTCGTCCACCCACAAGCCTTTCAACGTTCCTTCCAACTTCAACAATACGGAGTCCTCGTGGGATTGACTTGTAATCTTCAGCACGCGTCTTGTAAGTGCAATGGGCTCGCCACGTAAGCGTCGAGCGATACTGAGGATGTAAATATAAGATAAAGAAGATGTTATCTGGGGACAGCGCCGAGATAGACTAAGACCACTTGGACGAGGGAAGAGGTCTGACGAGATGAAATGCCATCTGGAGACGATATTTCGTCACTGAGCCAATCGTCGACAGCTTATCCTTTAATGTCATCGACGCATTGGCAGCCTTAACTGTGGACCGTATCTTGCTTTTGTAGATTGCCAGATCACGGGGGCGAAATCCGTGATGCGACTCACAGATTAAAGTGAGTGCACGCACGAATTGATTGGTTTAAATTTTGTCAGATTTCTTTGCGGGAGATTTTCAATTTTTGCATCCGCGAATTCAGCGTGGTCCGGTTCATTCCCAAACGTTCGGCGGCCCCGCCCGGCCCGCCAATTTTTCCTTTCGTCTCACGTAGTATCCGGATAATGTGCTCCCGCTCGATAGTTTCCAACTTCCCGGAAGAAGGCTGTTCGGATTCAGGCATTGCGACGTTTTCGAAGGATGGAACGTTCAAGACTGGACCGCGAGAAAGAATTACGGCGCGCTCAATCAGGTGTTCGAGCTCGCGAATATTACCCGGCCAGGGATACCGACACAGTGCTTCCATTCTCTCCGGCAGAACGGTATCGATATTCCGGTTCATTTTCTTCGCAAACTTAGTCAAGAAATATTGGACCAGCAGCGGGATGTCCTCCCGTCGTTCCCTTAGCGGAGGTACCTGGACGGGGAAAACTTCAAGACGATAGAACAGGTCGCTGCGAAACTGTCCCGCTGCGACCATCTTCCCCAAATCACGATTGGTGGCGGCCACAATCCGCACATCCACAGAGATGGTGCGGTTGCTGCCCAACCTCTCGAATTCCTTTTCTTGCAATACTCGCAAAAGCTTCGGCTGAAGCTCAGCCGGCATGTCACCGACTTCATCGAGAAAGATCGTGCCCTGGTGGGCCAACTCCATCCTTCCCACCCTTGGGGCGATGGCGCCGGTAAATGCGCCTTTTTCATGCCCGAAAAGTTCGCTCTCCAGCAGGCCGGCTGGAATCGATGCACAGTTGACCCGGACAAAGGTATGGTCTTTTCGCGGGCTCAGGTCATGAATGATGCGCGCCAGCAGTTCTTTTCCCGTTCCCGTTTCTCCCAGAATAAGGACTGTCGAATCTGTGGGTGCAACCGTCTCCACGTCGTGGAGTACTCGCTTGATCGCCTTACTCTTGCCGATGATCTCTTCGAAGTTAAATTCGGTTTTGAGTTCATCTTCGAGGTAGAGCTTTTGCCTGGCCAGCCTCTCGTTGAGTTCTGTTATGTGGCGATATGCGAGCGCGTTGTCCAACGCCACGGCAACTTGATTGGCGATCTGTGTCAGCAAACTTAAATCGTTTTCCTCAAAAGTTTGCGGATTGCGGCTGTAAACGTTTAGCGTACCGAGCACTCCCTCGCGCCCTCGTAAAGGAATCCAGCAACCCGATTTCAGAGCCAGGCGCGCTAGATTTGCAGGAATTTCAAAGGGCCATTTCTCATCCGCCGTTCCTTTCCAAAGGAGAGCCTTGCGGGTTGTGTACGCCCATCCAGCCGGCGAATCCTCAATAGCTACGACCGATTCAATCGGATCAGCCGAATCTGTCGTAGCCGGCTCAAGAACTTGAATCCGCAGCATTTTTGTCTGCTCGTCGTAGAGCGCCAGGGTGGCGTAGTCAAAATGTTTTACCTGACGAAGGCACGACGAAATTGCCGACAAGAGCTGACGAATATCTAGATTCGAAACCAGAGCATTCGTCATTTCCAAAAGAAAGGCTTCACGGGCCAGTTTGCCTTCGGTGACGTCGCGAGTAATTTTGGCAAATCCTACTAGATTTCCCTCGGTATCGTGGACCCCAGTTATTACAACGCTGGCCCAGAAGCGCGAGCCGTCTTTTCGAATCCGCCAACCTTCCTCTTCCCACCTGCCGGCGGCTGCCGCGATTCTCAGTCCTTCCTCAGGCTTGCGACGCTCCAGGTCTTCGGAAGTGAAGAAACGGGAAAATGATTGTCCGATGATTTCGTCTGCAGTGTACCCCTTGATTTTCTGTGCGCCATCATTCCAGGTAACGATTCTGCCCACGGGGTCGAGCATGAAAATAGCGTAGTCCTTAACTTCCTGCACCAGCAAACGGAAGCGCTGTTCGCTCAAACGCAGTTGCTCCTGCGCTTCCTTTCGGTCTGTAATATCCCGGATGGAAGCCATGACCAGCATGTGGCCTTCGTTCTCCCATGGGCTCAAACTGATTTCGACTGGAAACACGGTCCCATCTTTCCGCCTGGCATAAAGATCGATTCCGGTCCCCATCGGCCGATACGATGGAGTTTTGTGGTAAGCCGCCCGATGGGCCTCATGTTCCTTCCGGGAATGCTCCGGAATCAGCATGTCGACTTTGTGCTGGATCAATTCTTGTCTAAGGTAGCCAAAGAGTTTCTCGCACTGAGCGTTGGCGAGCAGAATTGTTCCGGTTTGATCTACCAGGACCAGTGCATCAGGAGTCGCTTCCAGCAAGCGGCGAAACTTATCGTCCCCGCTCAAGAGAAATTCAGGCGTCGGCTTGTCTGGCCCCGGCATTATTTAATCGGCAACCTAACATTCTAGCCGAGGTTTGGGCAAGCGATACGGACAGCTAGACTTACGATGCGTGACACCGTTGGGGCTGAGGGTATGGGGTTATGACCTTGCAACTCAACCTTATTTGGTTAGCGAAACTTTTTCAGGACGGTTATCTTCTGCCCGGGATACTTGCGTCATTGGTAGACGTTCGTGTTGCAAATTTTCCCCGTTTTCAATCATTCTTGTCACTTTCATTACCGTGGACTTGGGGGCTTCCTTCGCTTCGATCACCACAACGCAAGGTTTTTCGGGCAGACGATTCACTCTTGCAAAAAAATCGGCCACATACAAATCTGGCAAATAGTTACTGACCAGCATCAGGTCGAATTCGCGCGAGGCGAGGAGTTCCAGGGCTTCAAGCCCGCTCCAGGTTGTAGTGGGTTGATGCCCCGCCCGCTCCAGTAAAGACGCGAGGGCTTGCGATTCTTCGTCATTGTTGTCAACGACTAGAACTTGTTTGCTTTGTGCTGACATATAGTTTCATGCCTCCGCAACGACAGAATCACATGGGCCGCGCACCCTTACAGTGATCCGGCTCACCCCGCAGTGTGACCTCGCCGATCTCTGGGCAGAATCCGAGTCCTACCCATCGAGTGTCGTTTTTCTTAAGCCTTGATAAGGAGGACCCATGTCACGGCGCAATGTGATCCGCGTCACTTTACCTTCGCCCGCAAACCTTTATAAAAAGCGTTAGCCCAACGTTATTCCAATCAAGCGGAGAGGTGGCCATATGCAGACTATGCAAAAGACGGAACGCATTGCGCTCAACCATATTCTGGTCACGACCGATTTTTCTCGAGGTTCAACTACCAGTCTTCCCTTTGCAATCGCCTTGGCCCGGCAATTCGGGGGTGAACTGTGCCTGGCCCACGTACTCGAAGCAGAACTGCCTTCTGCACAGGGCCAATCAAGAGAAATAAGCCATGAATGGAAAACTACCCAAAGCCGCCTGGCAGAGTTCGCAATGCCGGCAACTCGTGCTGGCGCTCGTTGCGGGACTGTGCTGGAGCGCGGTGATTTTTGGCCGGTGATTGCCGGCTTGATTGACAACCGTAATGTCGATCTTGTGGTAACCGCGAGCCGCGGCCGTAAAGGATTGGGCCGGATGGTATTAGGGTCGAGTGCGGAACAGATCTATCGGCATGCCAGCTGTCCCGTACTTACGATCGGCCCGAATGTGCACCCAGCCCAGCAAAACGACTGGAAGCCAACGCGTATTCTCTTCCCCACAGATGGCTCGGAAACTTCTCTGAAAGCCCTACCACACGCGCTGGCCCTGGCAGAAGAGAACGAGGCGGAGATCATTTTCCTGCAACTAATGCCGCAAAACTGCCCCGAATACCGGGAGTCGGATGAAGCGATTTGCAGGAAGGAGTTACGTGCCTTGGTTCCAGCAGAAGCCGAACTGTGGTGCAAGCCGGAGTTTGTTGTGGGCTTTGAATCCCCAGCGATGGGAATACTCCACCATGCGCAGGAACGTGAAGTGGATCTGATCGTGATGGGAGTAAGAAGGTCTCCCGAAACAGGCAATCCGCAACGCATGTCATGGCCGACCGCTTCTCACGTCGTAGCTGAAGCGCTGTGTCCGGTCCTAACGGTACGCGGTTGAGCGTGCAAAGCAAACGTTCGTTTTGTTTGGGTTGGAGGGCGGATGTGATTTAAATCACACACATCCGTGAGGCCCTCCCTAGGCATTGTTCGTTGAATTTTGACAAACTACCTGGCGAGGTCAAATTTATGGCGGAAATTAAGGACTCTCTTGAGCTTCTACGCTTTGAATTGAAATTCTTGGAGGATGGGGGCTATGGTCGCTCTCCCCGGACTCCATGGCGACCCCCCTTCATATTTGAAGATTCGCCCACATGTTTAAACTTTGCGGATAAGTCGCGACCTCATCCCTGCAATGAATGTTTGCTCATGCAATTTGTGCCGCTTGCACAAAGAGATAAGCCGGTTCCCTGCAGCTTTATTCCCATAACGGAACATGGCGAAACAGTCGAACATTTTTATCAATGCGGCACACAGATTGAACTTGAGGAAGCTTTGAAACTATGGCTGCAAAAGGAAATCAGCCGCCTGGAAGCAGAGCAAGTCACTAACTCTTGATATAAAACTTATTAGGTCAGACTAACTGTCTGGAATCTAGACGCTTTTTGGAAGACACTAAGTCCGATTTATGCAGATTTACAAATTTTTTTTGCTAATTTGGTTGGTTTTGAGAGCATAATCTCCAAAATTGGGTCCGTGCCCCACAGCTGAACCGACAAGTCATTGCTCATAAGCAGAACCAGATGCGTCCGCAAGAAAGGATGATGATGACTCTCAAAGCACCTTTAACGTTGATCTTATTAGTGTGCACACTGGGAATTGCCAATACCTCCCTGGGTGAGGACCAGGCTAAGTCGGATGAAAACAAAAAGGACGCAAATGCAGCAACGGCTCCTGCCAAATCGGACGGCGACTACGTAGGCACGGAAGTCTGTGTAACCTGTCACGCCGATCAGCAGAAAAGTTTCGTGCACACCATTATGGGCAACGCCATGGCGCATCCCAAGAGCGCGCTGGATGCCCGCGGCTGTGAAGCGTGTCACGGGCCGGGCAAAGCCCATGTAGAGGCTGGCGGCGGCAAAGATACTATCCCTGTCCGCTTTACTAAAGACTCCAAGACCCCGGTCGAAGAACAGAATTCCGCTTGCCTTTCCTGCCACACCAAAGGCAACCAGATGTTCTGGCGAGGCAGCGCGCACGAATCACGCGCCATGGCTTGCGTGGATTGCCACAACGTCCACTACGGCAGCCCGGCTGAACGTTACGCGTTGCTGGGCAACGAGTCACGTTATGGCGCGCCGCTTACCGAACATGTCGGCACTAAGAAACCTCAACCGGAACTCTGTTTGACTTGCCACCAGATGCGGCGAGCACAACTACAGCGCTCTTCGCACATGCCGTACCGCGAGGGGAAAGTCACGTGCACAAGTTGCCACAATCCCCACGGCAGTCCGAACCCAAGTCAGTTGCTGCAATCGTCGATTAACGAAAACTGCTACAGCTGCCACGCCGAGCGCCGTGGGCCATTTTTGTTTGAACATCCGCCCGTGATGGAAAACTGCGCGAACTGCCATGAACCGCACGGCAGCAGCAATCCGCAGTTGCTCAAGGTGCGCATGCCGCGGGTGTGCGACGACTGCCATGCCGCCAGCCGCCACCCCACACAGCCGCAAGCTCTGAGCTCGATCAAGAACTTCGGCCGGTCTTGCACCAACTGCCATTCGTCGATTCACGGGTCGAACCATCCCTCGGGGAATTTCTTCCTGCGTTAGGAGAAGGACGATGAAAACTGCGCGCGTCAACATTGGTTTCCTATTGCTCGGCCTGGTGATTGGCGGAGCGTTCGCCTCAGCTCAGGATCAACCTCCCGAACACGGGATGGTCGAGGCGGGTTTTCGCAATAGCTGGGGCGACGTGTACGGCCGCCCCGACCTTCCCTTCGATCCCTCTTTGAAAACTTCCAAGTACAGCGAATACCGCGATCTACGCGATGGTTTCTTTGTACGCCGTTTCCGGCTTAATAAGGATGATCTGATGGGCTCGAAATATTACTTCGACCTGCAATCGGACAAAGCCATCTACCGCGATCAAAGCTACCTCGGGACGTTCGGCGAGTGGAACCATTTCAAGTTCCAGATTCGCTACAATGAAATTCCACATATTTATTCGAACACCGCGCGAACTCTGTATACCCAAACCGGGCGAGGCGTACTGACCATTCCGCTGCTGACCCGTAGTGCTCTACAGACACTGGCGGCTGTAACACCTACAGCCACCTCCCCGCTCCCTAACGCGATTCAAACCCAGATTGTGCCCAGCATGAGCTTCATCACTCCCGCCATTGAACGGCGCGCAGGCAGCGCACTGTTTGCCTATGATCTGACGCCGGACTGGGATGTGCAGGCCTTCTACTCACGCGAACACGAAACCGGCAACCGGCCACTCGGTCTGGTCTTTAACAGTAGTCCGAGTGCGGCGGTATCGGGGGGCTACGGCGTCGAAGTGCCGGAACCGATTGACTACCTCATCGACAACGGCAGAGTCACTACCGAATATGCCCGGGAAAAGTGGGCCGTCCAGGTTGGATACAGCACTTCCTACTTTCAGAACCACACCGGCACGCTGACTTTCGATAACCCGTTTCGCACCACCGATTGCGTAGCGCCGAACGGTTGCACCGCCGCCACCCAAGGTCCGGCGACAGGGCTGGTCGATCTTTATCCCGACAACCATGCCAATTATTTCAACTTTGCCGGAACCTTCGCTTTGCCGCTAAGGTTGCGGCTAGTGGCCAGCATCAATTTCGGTTGGCTGCGGCAGAATGACCCGTTTGTTCCCTACACGACAAACAGTATTCAACTAGCGTTAACAGGCCCGCTACCCGCCTCGAGCCTGAACGCGAAAAAGAAAACTCTGGCGATGAACTACAAGTTGATCGAATCATTGACCAAGAAGTTCGTGATTAAAGCGGGCTATCGCCAATACGATTACACCAACGACACGCCGACGCTCAGCTTTACACCAGTGCAGGGAGATTTCTCCGCGCCAAATTTAACCAGCCCGGAAGAGAACACACCGTTCGGATACAACCGCAAGAATATAGAAGTAACCGGCAACTGGTATTTCGCCCGCAAGAGCTCGATCAAAGCCGGATACGAGGGCGAGATCATGGACCGTTCTCACCGGGACGTTGAACACTCCACGGAAAAGGGGCTGGTCGCGGCGCTTGATTCGGATTTGACGCAAGAAACTTTCCTTGCGTGCCTCCTATCGTTATGCGGTCCGTGACCCTGAGCAATATATTGATGAGGAATCCCTGAACATCGCCGGTGGCATCACCGCAGACAACATTTTCAACCGCCGCTTCGATGAGTCGGCCCGTGCTCGCAATCGCGGCAATGTCGACCTTATGTACGACCCCACCGACCGGCTCAGCTTCTCAGCCTTTGGCGGCACGGTGCAGGACAACTACAATCGCCCGGGCGGAACCAACAGCGCTACGCCGCTGAATTTCACGACGACAACCGCCGACCCTTATTACCTGTACGGCCTGCTGAAAGATCTCAACTACAACGCCGGATTCGACTCCGATGTCACCATCACCAATTCAGTCTCCATGTTTGCCGAGTATTCATGGGAACGCTACGACAAATCCATGTCGGCCCGCTATCGCGTGCCGGGCAGCGGGGCCACTCCAACGCCTTTGAATTGCAGCGTGACCACCCAAGGCTGCGATAGCGCCAACAACGACTGGGGAAGCCGGGCGCGCGAGTTTGTACACATCACCACCGTGGGCTTTGACCTGCATCTAGGGAAAAAAGCTTCCATCAATACTTACTATTCCCTCTCCGCGGCGAAGGGCCACGTTAGCAGCCGTCCCTTTGGCGATCCAACTCTTCTCACTGGGCCCGATAAGTTCCTGTTGACCGGAACTAACGTTGCGGTCGATTATCCCGAAACCGTGAGCCGCACGCACGAGGCCGTCGTGGTTTTCAAATACAAACTTACCTCGAAACTCGTACCGAAGATCGAGTACCGCTATCAGCAGTTTGACAGTCACGACTATCAGACTTCGGCGATGACTCCGTACATGGGATGTGTCAGTCCGTTGCCTCCAGGCGCGGCGGTGCCGGGATGCACCAGCCCTCTGATTGGAACGCCCAGCTCGTTTTATCCATTCTTTGTGGTGGGGATAACAGCGCATCTAGATATTTGTTTCTTGGCGCCGATCAGCCTTCGTATAAGGCGCACTATTTAGCGACGACGCTCGAATATCACTTTTGATGTTCTGCCGGCCACAGTATGATGCCGCTGACAGATACTTTGAATGGAAGTTGCTGCCGCACAACTAAGAGGAGGAAGAATGCTGAGTATGGGAAGAATGGGAGTTCGTATCCTGACAGTAGCAGCCGTCGCCGGGAGTATCGCCATGGCGAGCGTTCCTGCTGCCGCCGACGCGGCGGCCAACTACAAAGCCAAATGCGCCATGTGTCATGGAGCGGACGGCAAGGGTGACACGCCGGTGGGTAAAAAAATGGGCATGCACGATTTCGCCTCCCCGGAAGTGCAAAAGGCGAGCGACGCGACCTGATCGCAGCCACCACCAAAGGCAAGAACAAGATGGATCCTGCCTACGGTGGCAAACTTCTGACGATGCGGATATCAAAGCTGAATCGGATATTCGCCAGCTTGCTAAAGGCAAATAAACCGCGAGCAATGAAACACGCAGCGGCTGCCGCAGCATTGTTCACCGCTCTGCTGGCCGCTACAGGTGCGTCTGCTGCACAAAAACCCACCAATGATGATTGCCTGACTTGTCACGGCGATGCCAGTCTTACTAAAGACGTCAACGGCAAGACGGTGAGCCTGCACGTCGATCCGGAAAAATTCAAAAACTCGATGCATGGCGGAATGTTCTCCTGCGTCGATTGCCACACCGACGTAAAAACTTCCCCTCACGAAAACACTCCGGCCAAAGTTTCCTGCGCAACCTGCCATGCCGATCAGCAGGCCGCCGGCAGCGAAGTTTTCATGCAAAATCCAGCCAGAGTGGCGGCGCTGGTGCCACCTGTACGGATTGCCATGGCAGTCCCTCATGAACTGCTAGGCAGCTCAGATGCAAAATCTCGCACCAACCACGCCAATATTCCCGCCACCTGCGGCAGCTGCCACAACCAAAGTTCTCGTCATGGAAAACGCGGTCGGCGGCGCCCAGCCATACGCGGCCTACCAGGAGAGCGTCCATGGCAAAGCGGTCGCCAACGGAAGCGAGAAAGCCGCCGTGTGTACGGATTGCCAATCCTCTGCACTAAATTCTGAGTCCTGCCGCATCCCACGTCTTCGATCTTCCAATCTCAATGTCCCCGCCACATGCGGAAAATGCCACAATGCGGTCGAGCAGGAATTCAGCCAAAGCATTCACGGACAGGCCATTGCTCATGGCCAGTGGCAGGCGCCAGTCTGCACCGACTGTCATGGCATTCACTCCATCAAGTCGCATAAAGACCCCACCTCTTCAGTCTCTAGCCAGAATCTGGCGCAAAATGCTTGTGCGCGGTGCCACGAGGGAGTCCGCCTATCCCAGGAATTCGGATTTGAAGGCGAACGGGTTTCTACGTTTTTGGCCAGCTACCACGGTCTGGCTTCGCAGCGCGGATCGGTGGTGGTCGCCAACTGCGCCAGTTGTCACGGCATTCACAATATTTTCCCGTCGAGCGATCCACGCTCCAGCGTCAATCCTGCAAACCTGGTCAAGACTTGCGGACAATGCCACCGGGGAGTAACGGAAAACTTCGTCTCCGCCAAAGTCCATGTGAACGCGCCTCTGTCGAAAGATACCGGCAGTATCGTCGTACGCTGGGTCCGCACCTTCTATGTCTGGCTGATCGTTCTGGTAATCGGCGGCATGCTGGCGCACAACTTTATTCTCTGGCGATTCAAGACCATCGCGCTCCGCCGGCAACATCCGGGTCCCATGGTCATTCGTATGGACCACAGCCAGCGCCTGCAGCACGCTTTGCTCTTCGGCAGCTTTACGGTGCTGGTGCTGACCGGCTTCGCGCTCAAATTTCCTG
>CAWBXL010000165.1:0-10300 GCA_963792305.1 uncultured Acidobacteriaceae bacterium
CAGCGCCTCCGTCTGAACAATTAGGTCGCGCGGCCCATTGCCGCCGGCCGTCTGCCGAGGGAAGATCCGCCCACCCCCCGATGCGGCGGCTCCTACTCGGCCTTGCTCGTCGCGCTCGCCTGCCCGCTTCGGCGCTCGCAGACGTGCGCGTCTCGGCGTTCTACTACCCGTGGTACGGGACTCCGGCAAGCGACGGGAGACTACCAGCACTGGTCGCAACGCGGCCATACGCCGCCCGACGACATCGCGTCGGCGTACTACCCGGCGCGAGGCATCTACTCGTCGGGTGACCGGCTCGTCGTCGGCGCCCAGATGAACGAGATCCGGAGCGCGGGGATCGACGAGATCATCGTCTCGTGGTGGGGCCGAGGGTCCGCCGAGGACGCCCGGCTGGCGCTCGTCTCGGCGCCGCACGGGCGGACGGAATCGCCGTCGCGGCACACCTCGAGCCATACGACGGGCGTACGGTCGCGAGCACGGTCGCCGACATCGCGTACCTGCGGCTCTACGGCGTCCGGACGTTCTATGTGTATCGGCCTTCGACCTGCCGGTCGCCGACTGGGCGGCCGCGCGACGGGCTTCACGCAGGCGGCTCGACGCTGTTCGCGCAGACGCCGATGGTCGGTGCGGCAGCGGCCGCCGGCTTCGACGGGGTGTACACCTACGACATCGTCACCTTCGGCGGCGGCATGTTCGCCGGCTCTGCGACGAGGCGCACGCGCGGAAACTGCTCTGTGCGCCATCGGTCGGCCCTGGTTATGACGCGCGGCGCGGCAGCGGCGATCCGGTCGTCAAGTACCGTCGGCACGGAGCGACGTACGACGCGATGTGGCGTGCGGCGATCGCGGGCGGGCCGACCGGGTCACGATCACGTCGTACAACGAATGGCACGAAGGCACCCAGATCGAGCCCGCCGCGCCGACGCCGCGGCGCGGCGCTATCGCTACTTCTCGTATGACGGCGCGTGGGGACTCCACGGGACTGCGGCGGAGAAGGCTTACCTGGTCCGGACGCGCTACTGGTCGGACGTGTTCCGCAGCACGTCGCCGGTGCAGCCGAAGATCAAAGCACCGTAGACGTCCTTCCTCGGCGCCTCGGAGTTGCGGGTGGTCGAGATCGACCACTGCGTCCGGCCAGCTTTCGAGGCCGAGCCCATCGGCGCCGGCAACGGAACCGATCGGAGCAGCGAGTCGACGTCGATGACGCCCCGTGTGCCGGTCTGGCGTCGTGCGATCCCCTCGAGCTCGCGGAGCTCCTCGAGCGGGTCGATGCGTACGTTCGAATCGGAGCCGATGGAGATCCCGATGCCGCGATGACGAACACGCGCGACCGGCAGGAAGCCGTCGCCGAGGTTCGCCTCGGTCGTCGGACAGACACAGATCGCGCGCCCGCGTCGCGAAGCAGGTCGAGCTCGTGGCCGTCGGCGTGCGTGGCATGGACCACCGACGTCCGCGGGCCGAGGCAGCCCTCGCGGGCGAGGAGCTCGATCGGCCGCAACTCGTGTCCGGCCTTCTGATTCTTCCAAGCCGCGCCGATCGCCTGCGCTGCGTCCTCGACAATGGGAGTGTTGAATTCCGCGGCCAGTTGGGCAATTGCGTCCATATCGGCGCACTGCCCATAAAGGTGCACCGGAAGAATTGCCCGCACTCGCGATCCGTGAGCCTTGAGTTTTGCGGCGAGGCTGGCAGGATCAAGATTGAAGCTTTGCCGATCAATATCCGCAAAAACCGGTCGCGCCCCAATGCGTGCAATCGAACTAGCCGAAGCAAAGAAACTGAAAGCGGTAGTGACGACCGCATCCCCAGGCTGAACTCCAGCTGCCAACAAAGCCAGCCAAAGAGCGTCGGTGCCCGACGCGCAAGCCACGCCATCTACCGCGCCGGTATATGCAGCAACATCTTTCTCCAGCGCAGAGACTTCTTCCCCAAGAATAAAGTGTTGGGAAGCACAAACCCGCTCCACCGCGCTGAGGATCTCTTCTCGAATCTGCGAATACTGGCGGGATAGATCCAGCATAGGTACCGCATCGAACTTGCCTGTATGCACAGGGCGGTGCTTCGCGGAAAGATTGGTCACGAGAAATGCAATTTTAACAAATGGTCTCTAGCCGACAATTTCCAATTTGGGAAACGGAGGCACAGTCCGGTTCTCATCCAGTGCCTGCTGCCATTCAACCAGCGACACTCGAAACTGCGTCAAATTGAGATTGAAGTAGTTTTCGGGGTAACTACTGAGGTTCCTCGAAGCGCGCCTTAAAAGCGATCGTGCGCCCACAAGATTGCCCGTGGAATGATGATGAAGCGCCACCGCAACCTGGATCAACCCTTGCAGAAATAGTTTGTGCGGACCGTGCTCAGCACGCCAAACATCCTCCAAAACCTCATGTGCGTCATAGAATTCCGACGAATTGAAAAGCTCAATGCCGCGCGCGTAAAGTTCCGAATTCACTTCTTCAATCCTCCCACAGAAACTCATAACAAAACATACAGAATCTCATAGACAAATGTCTGAGTAATCTCCAGTTTTCCGTAACAGAACAAAAAAATGTTTGTAAACCTATGTTTTTGCTATATGTTAAGCGGTCGTGTTTTGGAATGTCAGTTGCTTTTAAGCAAGTAAGTTTTCAATCACAACTAAAACCCTTTGCCCAGCAAACACTGGCAATCCTCGCGAGGTTTGACAACCATGAAGAGAGTTTTTTTTGCCGTTTTAATACTGATGATCGTTGTAGCCTGCACACCTTTTCTAATGGCGCAGGAAACGGCTTCTGTTACGGGAGTCGTCACTGACAGCTCGGGTGCGGTCATTCCTGGCGTAAGCATAAAACTCGAGGACACAAAGACAAACGCCACCTATGAGGCCAAGACCAACTCCGCGGGTGGCTATACCTTTGTGAAGGTCTTACCAGGGCCGGGGTATAAGTTGACTTTCACTCGTGATGGATTCGATACCCTTACGGTTTCCAAGGTTTATGTCGGTGTCGGCACCACCAACACGCAAAACGTTCAGCTGCAAATCGGGAAGGTCACGGAAACCGTTGAAGTTTCCGCATCCAGCCAGCCCGTTACTTTGAACACTACCGACGCGACAATCGGCACCAATTTCGACATGAATACGGTGCATGAGCTCCCCATCGCCAATCGCGATTCACCGGCAGCTTTGTTGCTCCTGCAGCCTGGTGTCACCAACGGGCCGACCGCCGATGGTAACGGCACTCGTGATGGCGCGATTACCGGCGCTCGCAGCGATCAGACCAACATCACCCTGGATGGTCTCGATGTAAATGATTTCGCCACCGGTCAGACGTTTGCAACGGTTGGTAATGCGCCGGTTGATTCGATTCAGGAATTTCACGAAGAAGTGGCCAATCCGTTGGCAGCCAGCGGCCGCGGCAGCGGTGCCCAGGTGCAGTTGGTGACGCAGAGCGGCTCCAATAGTTGGCACGGTGGTTTGTATGAATACCATCGCAATACCATCACCGAAGCTAATAACATTTTCAACTCGGTGGCGGGTCTTCCGACCCCTAAACTCATTCGCAACCAATTCGGCGCGAAGATCGGCGGCCCGATCCTTAAGGATAAGTTGTTTTTCTTTTTCAACTATCAGGGAAGACGCGACGCTCAGGAATCCTCCGTGCTGGCCACAGTGCCGCTTGATTCCTTCCGTGCCGGTAACGTCTCATACATCAATAACAATCCTGGTTGCAATGAGGACAGCCGCATCAATACCACGCCTTCATGCATCAGCGTCTTGCCTAATACGGGTGGAACCCAGAATCAAACTACCCTTGATCCTGCGGGTGTCGGGAACAATGCAGCGTTGCTCAGCTTCATCAATGGCCGTTATCCTCGCGCCAATGACCTGACCCGCGGCGACGGCATCAACACCGGCGGCTTTCGGTTCAATGCTCCCGTTGGCCGTACTGCCAATGACTACGTGGCACGCGTTGACTACAACATGACCGAGAAGAACAAGTTGTTTTCACGCTTCAGCATTCTGCGCGATGCTTCCGGTGACAATGTCAACTTCGCCGCGCCATTCCAATTCCCTGGCGATCCCATTACACACCAGATTGTTGATCACAGCTATGCCTACGTAATTGGCGACACCTGGACGATCAGTCCGACGAAGGTAAACAATTTCTATTACGGCGAAACACGCTCCCAACTTGGGTTCCCAACAACATTTACGCCTACAGGGATTAACTATTTCAACGCCTTTGGTCCTATCACCGCACCATTCTCGAACCCGGAATCGCAGAACCGCATTGTTCCGGTTCCAGTATTCCGTGACGATTTCACCTGGGTGCACAACAAGCACAACTTTGAAATGGGCGGCACGTTCAAACCCATCAAGACCCGTTCCATTCAGGTCAACGACTTCAATTTCGTGAGCCTGGGCATCAGCACCACCTTGCCGAATTTGGATCTCAGTCAGGAACCCTCGAACCTTCTCGGACGTGATTCGAGTGACGCGAGCGTTCCGGCCGATGCTATCGCTGCTCAATTGTGGGACAGCGCTTATGCTTTTGGTTTGGGAAGATTCGGCGCAGTGAGCAGCAATTTCAACAACGGTCAGGATTTGGCCGCTCTACCCCAGGGAACTGGACACCGCCGCGACTACCGTTACTATGAGACGGAGGTCTATTTCCAGGACACTTGGCGTGTGCGTTCGGACCTGACTCTAACCTATGGCTTGCGTTACCAGTACTACTCAGTACCTTACGAAGTGGCTGGGTTAGAGGCTGTTCCGGATCAGTCGCTCGCCCAATTTTTTGATCCGCGCGCAGCCGGAGGCGCTGCAGGCTCTTTTGATACTCTGCCCAACACTACTTACAACTTAGGTGGTAAAGCAAATCATGGTCCCGGCCTTTATGCGCCCGACCACAAGGACTTTGCTCCGCGTTTAGCGTTCTCCTACAACCCAGGCTCATCCAAGGGCTGGCTTAATCACCTGTTTGGAGATCGCAAGACTGTAATTCGTGGTGGCGGTGGATTAGTGTTTGACCATCCTGTGACCAATGCTCTTAACTTCATTCAGGATCAGGCTACCTACATCTTCCAGAATTCAACCGCAAATAATGAACCTGGAGACTTGGCAACTGATGACAGGTTCACCGACATTAATACGGTTCCGTCGGTTATAACGCCGCCGCCTGCGACCGCTCCATTCACGCCTTTCCTTGATCCATCGGGGAATGCTGTCGGGACTGTTAACAACCAAATTAACTATGCAATTGATCCTACGCTTAAGACGCCATATTCCATTGTGTATACATTCGGCATACAGCGTGAATTGCCCAGCAATTTCTTGTTTGAGGCAAATTACGTGGGCCGGGCGGGACGTCGCCTTTTGGCTCAGTCCGATGCAGGTCAAGTAGCTGACTTCAAAGATACGACGTCAGGTCACTTCCTGGCAGAGGATTTCGCTGATTTGACAACACAGGTAAGAGCAGGCGTGGATGCGGCACACATTACGCCAGCGCCGTTTTTTGAAAATCAAATCGGAACCGGCGCAAGTGCTTTCCTTGTGGACAATGTATCGTCATTAATAGGACGTGGCGATTTGGGAGATTTTGTCCAGTTGCTACAGATTTTCAACTTTTTAGCGCCCAACGTTGGTCTGCACCCGCAATTTGCTTCTGACGTTTATATAACCAATAAAGCCTATTCTTCTTACAACGGCCTGCTTACGACCCTGCGGCATCGCATGTCGCACGGTTTACAGTTCGACTTCCATTACACCTACTCTCACTCAATCGACAATATTTCCGCTACAGCCAACAATGTTTTTGGTACTGCAAACGATGCCGGCGGCATTATTTGCGATATCACAGATCTGAAGAAATGCCGTGGCGACTCTGACTTCGATGTCCGCCATATCATCACTGGCGATTACATCTACGAATTGCCCTTCGGGCACGGAAGACAGTTCGGCAGCAACTCTCCGGGCTGGGTCAATCAGATCTTCGGTGGATGGCAGGTTGCTGGCACTTTCAACTGGCTCAGCGGGTTTGCTTATACGACAGTGTCCAACGCATTCCCCACCAGCTTCCTGCTCAATTCGCCCGCGACGTTCATCGGTACTCCATCCGACATCGCCACAGGGGTTCATCAGGATGCCTCCGGAGCTTTCCAGATGTTCAAGGATCCAGATAGAGCGCTCGGTGCTTTCCGTGGTCCTCTCGGACTGGAAGGTGGAACCCGCAACAACCTGCGTGGCCCGGCTTTCACCCAGTTCGATATGGGAGTTGCCAAGCACTTCCCGATCGGAGAGAAATACGTGGTTGAATTCCGTGCGGATGCGTTCAACGTTTTCAATCACGTGAACTTCGGATTGCCTGCAGCAGGTGGCGGTGGAACCGGTGGTACTGCTGACATCACTGCTCCAGGTTCGTTCGGTGTTATCACTTCAGCTGGTGCACCACGGCAGATGCAGTTCGCTCTGCGGTTAGATTTCTAAGGAGCAAGTTAGAAAATAAAAGGCCGGTCTTTGGACCGGCCCCTTTTTTTGTCCCGCGGATTGTTTCCTACTGCCCAAAAATCGGATAGTGCGAAGTAGCCGCCATAAAGAACAACATCGGCACCGAAAGATAAAAGTTGGTCCGCGAGGCCAAAAAAGCCTGCCGCGCCATGGCCGCAGCATTCGCCGGAGGTGTTCCCGCCAGCGTTCCTTTGATGATCCGCTTATTGTTAGGCCAGATAATTCCCCAAACATTAAACAGCATGAAAATTCCAATTCCTCCGCCCACCCCGATCGAAAGCACATGGTTATCGTCGCGGCCAACTGGCGTATGCGTCACAAATATCCACCCAGCAGCACAAACCAAAACAATCGTAACCACAACCAGCAGCCACGGATTCGGCATTTTCTTCACGAAGAAATAGAAGATCCACCAGGCTGCAATCCACACCAGCAAAAATAACCCGACCGTCGCTCCAGCGCTGCCGCCATTCAGACGGGCATCCGCCGCCACGTAGACTTCCCCCCAGTACCAGCCCCCGACAAACACCGTCAGCAAAGCACTCCAGCGGAAAAAGTTAAGCGCCGGCAGAGTCAGGTGCTCAAGAATCTTGGGTTTGGCAGCCGCATCCACGGTTTTCATAAACGGAACATTCACCAGATTGAAAAAATAGAGCAATCCAACCCAGGTAATCCCCGCCAGAAAGTGGACCACCCGAAGCACAATCGCCTTAGTCTCAACTCCAGTATGGGTAGGCATGACCCACGCAGCTAAATCGAAAAGATGTTGCATTGATGGCCTCCGTGCCGCGAGGGGAACTTATCGCACTTGCCGCCCAGATTGCAAATAAGCGGTGCTCGATATGCCCCAGAGCGGCCATCCTAAATCGATTTTATGCGGTCAGGTGGGGTTATGAGGCATAGAAATCTAATGTGAAAAAATCAGATTGTAAAAAAGCGGTCCGTTGACCAGGTAATCCATTACCGGGACGAAAAATCCCACCCTCCCCTCAATGCCAGTTGAAACTTCCCCGCGCACCCCGTATTGTATGAACAATCGCTTGAGGTACACCGGATTCCGGCGATGGAAGCCGCAAGCCGCTCGTCGAACTTCCCCATCGTCATTTTCTGGCCCATCCGGGGTTATGTGGTAAATCACATTCAAGGAGATCGGCGATGGACAACAAGCCGGCACAAAATATCCAGGATTCATTCCTCAATACTGCTCGTAAAGACAGACTCAATATCACCATCTATTTGGTCAGCGGCGTCAAACTGACAGGGCGCATCCGTTCGTTCGACAAATACTCCGTCGTGCTTGAAACCAACAACCAGGAGCAGCTGATCTTCAAACACGCCATCTCAACCATCGCCATGGGCAGAGTCATGCACAGCCACGGCGACCGCCCGGCCCCCACTCCGGTAGCGGTAGCAGACGCTGCCGCAGCCTCCGGCACGGAAGGATAACGGCCTCAGGTTGGCTCGTCCAAACTCCACCTTAAAAAATACGCGCGAAACCCGCCAGGAGCGGGCGTTCCTGGTAGGCGTCGAGTACCGTACGCGTTCGCGCGCCGGCAAAAAATCTCTAACGGACGGGGCCCAGGCGGCTCGCGATAACAGCGTGTCGTCGAAAGCCCCGCCAGTCCCAGAGTTCACCGCTGAAGAATCGCTCGATGAACTGCGCACCTTGGCCACCAGCGCGGGCGCGGAAATCGCCGGAGAGTTCCTCCAGCACCGCGACCGCCCCGATCCGGCCACATTGATCGGTAAGGGAAAACTCGAAGAAATCGCCGGAGCGGCAGCGTCAGTCTCGGCCGATTTGATCCTGTTCGATCACGACCTCAGCGCATCCCAGCAGCGCAACATAGAGGAAGTAGTCAAAACGCGGGTCATCGATCGAACACAGTTGATCCTCGACATCTTCGCTAAACACGCGCGCACAAAAGAAGGCCAGCTCCAGGTTGAGATGGCGCAATTGGAATACATGCTCCCACGCCTTGCCGGACGGGGAATCGAAATGTCCCAGCTAGGCGGCGGCATCGGCACCAGAGGCCCTGGCGAAACGCAGTTGGAAACCGACCGCCGAAAAATCTACCGCCGTGTCCGCAATGTGAAACAACAGCTGGAAAACGTAAGACGCATCCGCGCTCAGCAGCGCCAGAGAAGGGAATCGGCGCCGGTGGCGACCGTAGCGCTGGTCGGCTACACCAACGCGGGAAAATCAACGTTATTCAATGCTCTGACGAAAGCAGGAGTGCTGGAGTCGTCGCGAATGTTCGCCACGCTGGATCCGACCATCCGCTCAGTGACGTTACCATCTAAACGAAGTGTCCTGCTATCCGACACGGTAGGTTTCATCCGCAACCTGCCGCACGCGCTGGTTACCTCGTTCCGCGCAACTCTAGAAGAGGTCCAGCGCGCGTCGTTAATACTCCATGTATCCGACGCCAGCAGTCCGCTCTCGATAGAGCAGGACATTCAGGTAGAAAAAGTCTTGAAAGAGTTGGAAGCCGACAGCAAACCAAGACTGCGTGTTATGAATAAAATCGACCTGCTGCCTTCGCGACAAGAAAATGCACGTAACGATGCGCAAACCATGTATGTGTCCGCGGCAAAAGGAACCGGCATCAGCAGCTTGCTGGAAAAAATTGACGAAGTCCTGCAAGAAGACCGCCCTAGCCGAGTCCGCCTGAAAATCCCACAAAAAGAAGGCAAGGCACTGGCATTTCTGGAAGCAAAAGCGCAAATCTTCTCGCGCAAATACAAAGAAGAATCAGTAGAGCTGGAAGTCAACGCAGCCGAATCAGTCTTACGCTCAGTTAGGAAGTGGCGAATCCCAGATCAACCGGAAAAGCCCCGGAGGGGCGCAAGAATGCAGCCCACGGCGTAAGCCGTGGGTCGACAGAAATCGAGCAAGTCCCGTAGGGGCGAAAGAAACTGCGTGCATCTATGCGGTTGTTCTTTATATTTTTCATCGCTATCGCCGCGATTTTCATCGTAGCGACAGCAGGCTTCTATTACTGGCTCGCTTACTACAACGGCGACCTGCCGGACGTCTCATCAATGGCGCAATTTTCTCCCATCACTCAAGGCACAGCCATCGACACTTGCAATAACACTTCAATCGCCGTAGTGCCGTCAAATGCATTCGGAAAATACCTACCTGATGCCATAACTACAGTCGAAGATTTCGACATCAGCGCAACAATTTTAAAGACCGTTTCACAAGCTGCGAGTGATGTAAGGTCACATCACAGCCTGCCGCTCCAACTCGCAAGATTGCTAATTTGTACTCCGGGTAAGTCACTCGATCATCAATTCAAGACAATCCGGCTGGCGATCCGTTTGGAAAGAAAATTCACCAATCAACAGTTGCTGGCGATCTACATGAACCGTGTTTATTTCGGACAAGACCTAAAAGGAGTCTTCGCAGCTTCCCAATCCTATTTTGGTGAGGCACCGGACCAGCTAAACCTCGCGAAATCAGTAACGCTTGCTGCACTCATACAGGCGCCAAGTTTTTATTTGAACCAGTCCCCGACAAACTGCTTCCTCGTCGAAATGACGTCTTGGGGAAAATGGTCAACTCAGGAAGGATCACTCAAGAAGAACTACAATCCGCTGAACAAGAACCCATCCCAAATTTAAATGGGCCGGCAACACAAGAAGCGGTGACTTTCCTTGGCTATCGGCCCATTCGACCCTGAATTGGATCGGAGGTGATATATCTATGCTAGACCCCTGAGATGAGAAGTCAAGTATTTTTGCAGTATTTCCTCAGCCTCTTGACAAATTCAAAAATCCCAATTCTGGACAAACAAATTAAGCCCAAAATGAT
>CAWBXL010000166.1:0-6275 GCA_963792305.1 uncultured Acidobacteriaceae bacterium
ATGGCATCGCGGGCCTTGGTCATTTGCGGGTCTTCGAAATTCGCGGTTGCGGCTTCGAGCCGGGATTGCTCGCGATGGCGAATCAGCAGGTGGCGCAGTTCTTCTACAACGTTGTAGAGGCGCCTCCCTTCCTGCTCGACGATCACACGCCCTAATAACTTCCCCAAAGAACGGACGTCCCGCCGCAGCGGCAGCTCTTTCAGCGGGTCGGTCGTACCCGCAGTAAGTTCCGCCAAACGGCTGGTCTGGTCGTCAGGACTCCAAAGGGGATTTTCGTCCATAGAGAAATATATTACAGAAGTAGATTGTTGAGGCTTAAAGGGCAATTTGCCAGCGTTTGTAGGATTTCAAGAGGGTTCCAGGCGCTCTGTGTAGTCCTCATTGGCCGTTGCATATAACACAGTGCCATCGCGGTCAAGAATGAAGGTTGCCGGGATCGGCAATTCCCAACTTTCATCCCCATTGGCATGCGGGAATTTGACAAAGACACGCTTATAAAGAGCCTGCTGATAATCCGGAACTTTGTATACCAGTCCGAATTGGCGGGCGACCGCATTTCCGGCATCGCTTAACAATGGAAAACGCGGATTTATGCTGATCGCGCATGAAATAAGATTGCTGGACCGTCTGCGGAGAGATCCCTATTAAAGAAGCACCAGCCTGCTGGATTTCGGGAACGATCAAATTCATAGCTTCCCACTTGTCCAACACAGAACGGACACCATCGTCCACGAATGAAGCAGATCACAAGGCGGCCCTTGCTCAGCAACTCCGCTGAAGAAACAAGTTTGCCGTCGTGATCTTTTCCGTTCGAAGTTTTCGACCTTGACCCCGGCAGGCAATGCACCGTCAGCCGCTGCGCTGGCTTTTAATTCAGCAACAACCTGCGCGTGGATATTGCGAATCTCCTGGGGCACATACTTCTCGATCAGCGCCTTGCGCTCCGCATAAACTTCTCGCAGTGGGCGGAGATCTGTCTCATTCGACTCTTCCAGCGAACGCCATTTCATATCGTCTACTTAAATCATACAACCTAAACCTGCGACTTAATTCCAGCGTAAGCATCGAATTTGTTATGAGCACAATTATCCGCAAACCGCTGTTAAATGTTCCGCTAGGCTTAAAGACTGTAACCGCAGTAGATGTACGCGAGATCACTTTCGCCCCCAATCAACGAACTGGGTTACATAAACATCCGTGCCCCGTCGTCGGATTTGTGGCTGAAGGAACGGCGGTGCTCGAAGTCGAAGGTGAGCCGCCGCAGCAATTGCCTGCCGGTTCCAGCTTCTATCAACCAGCGGAAAAAGTCATCCTGCGCTTTGACAACGCTTCTTCCAGCGCGCCGCTCAAATTTATTGCCCATTATTTGCTAAATGGAAGACAGGAACTGATTGAGATGCTTCCAGAGAACTAATCGTCACATTCCGGGAAACTTATCCCGGCCATCCGCCGCGCAAAGCTGGGCTTGCCCATTTGCTTGAACATTTTTTTCATCTGAGCATACTGGCGGAGCAGATTGTTTACCTCTTGCACGGACGTTCCAGAGCCGCGCGCAATCCGTTTACGGCGGCTACCATTAATGACCTCATGATGATCGCGTTCGTGAGACGTCATCGAGTTAATGATGGCCTCGACGCGATTGATCTGCTTTTCGTCTACCTTGTCCGCAGCTTTCTGCAACCCCGCAAACGGCCCGATGCTTGGCAGCATTCCGAGAATATTCTGCATGGAGCCCATCTTCTTTACTTGCCGTAGTTGGTCGCGGAAGTCCTCCAGCGAAAAACCATCGCCGGTCAAAGCTTTGGTAGCCAGTTCCTGGGCCTTCTTCTTATCAACTGTGGCCTCGGCCCGTTCGATTAAAGACATGATGTCGCCCATCCCGAGAATGCGAGAGACAATGCGATCAGGGTGGAAGGGCTCCAACGCGTCATATTTTTCACCGACCCCGATGAACTTGATCGGCTGCCCTGTGACTTGGCGGATTGACAACGCCGCGCCGCCGCGGGCGTCGCCGTCCATTTTGGTCAGCACCACACCAGTGAGTGAGAGTTTTTTGTGGAACTCGTCGGCCGAGTTGACCGCATCTTGTCCGGTCATGGCATCAGCCACGAACAAAATTTCCTGCGGGTTCAGCAGCCGTTTGAGCGATTGCATCTCGTCCATAAGCTGATCATCGATGTGAAGACGGCCGGCAGTATCTACGATCAGGACGTTACAGCCGGTGTTGATGGCTTCTTTACGGGCCTCTTTGGCAAGACGTTCGACGGTCGCGGTGTTGGCTTCACCGACCTGTCCTTCGTAAATATTGGCCTTAATGGCTTGTGCGACTACTTTCAACTGTTCGCGTGCGGCAGGACGGTATACGTCAACCGAAACTAATAATGGACGATGTCCACCGTTCTTCAGCCAGTTGGCCAGCTTGCCGGAGGTCGTAGTCTTACCGGAACCTTGCAACCCCGCCATCAGCACGATAGTCGGTGGCTGCGAAGCAAACTTCAGCTTGGCTGTATCTTTGCCGAGGATTTCCACCAACTCGTCACGGACAATTTTGATGACCTGCTCGCCGGGGGCAAGCGCGGTCATCACCTGCTGTCCGACAGCTTTGGCCTGCACCTGATCAATGAACTGCTTGACGACCTTGAAATTAACGTCGGCCTCAAGCAGCGCGAGGCGCAGTTCGCGCAAGGCCTCGCCAATGTTTTCTTCATTGAGGACGGCCTGGCCGCGGAGGGTCTTAAATGCGCGCTGTAGTTTTTCCTGTAGATTCTCGAACATAGGTTAAAGACTATTTTAGCAGCCTGACGCTATATCGCCTTTTTCTCTCTGGTATGCTTCGTGCGCAAGGTGCCCAACTGTCCAAACCTACCCTAACCAATTCTGTATTTATCTGCCCCTCGTGCGGAACCAAATCCCATGGCAAATTTTGCTGCAAGTGCGGGGAGAAAGAATTGAGCAGCCATGACTATTCAATTCGACATTACTCAAAAGAGTTTTTCTCGGCGCTCACTGCGCTCGATTCCAAGGTATTCCGCAGTATGTGGGTAGTGGTGTGCAAACCGGGACTTCTCAGTTGCGAATACTTTCAGGGACGCAGGGTGCGGTATATGAAGCCGTTACAGCTGTTCGTCTTCCTGAACGTTATTTACTATCTTTCGATTTCCATGTTTTATGCGACTACGTTTACTACCCCGCTTGAAACTCAACTTCACATGAACAACTATTACCCCGCTTACGCAGACGTGCGGGTGCACAAGAAAATGCAAAAAGAACAGATCAGTTACCAGGCGCTGGAAGCAAAATACAACCAAAAGACCAACGTGCTTTCAAAAACCCTGATCTTCCTGCTGATTCCTATTTTTGCAATTTTGTTTTATGCGTTGTTTTTCAGGAAGAGAACGTACCTGGTTGAGCATGTGGTAGTGGCCACACATTTTTGGTGTTTTAACCTGGTGTTGCTGGGAGTTTTTCTTCCGGTGGCTTCCGTATTGCTGGTGCGTTCTTTCACAATCGTACATCTGTCCACAGCATTTCTAAGCAGCGATAGTTTTCTTACTATCAGCATTCAGATTTTTCTGACCGTATACCTGTTCATGATGATGCGCCGGGTTTATGCCGCCAGCAGCTGGTATTGCGCCTTATCTGCCCTGGCAATTGCTACGGCATTCTTTCATCTGGTTTGGCTGTATCGCTTTATGTTATTCGAGGTAACTCTGCGCGTGGTTTGAGCGCTATGTCACTTGGGCCGTACCAGATTGAACCGCTCTGTTGTTCTCGCGTACTGAATTCCTCCCATACGCCCGATGAGATCCAAAGAATCTCCATCAATGCGGCCGTCTTTGAGATGTTTCTCGTCAACGTGGAACGAGACGATTTCTCCGATCACCAGACTGCCGCCGTGAGGCGGAGATGAAAAATCCAGAATCTGATAAACCTTGCACTCGAAATTAATAGAGGATTCAGCCACCTGCGGCGCCTTCACTATTTTTGAAGAACGGGTCGTGAGCTTGGCCAGTTCAAATTCATTCACCGTGGAGTCGTACTCCCCGCTGGTAAGATTCATGGCTTCGGCCACATCGTAAGTCACGATGTTGACGACGAACTCTCCGGTGTCACGCACGTTGCGCAATGTGTCTTTTGTCTCGCCCTTAGTCTTTTCTCCGTCCCCGCGCATGCGCAACCCGGGAGCAAAAGCCAGAAGTGGGGGCTTCCCGCAGATAGCGTTAAAAAAGGAAAACGGGGCAAGATTGGCCTGTCCCGTGGCACTGAGGGTCGAAACCCACGCAATGGGCCTTGGCGCAACGGAACCAATCAGGATGCGATAGAACTCGTTATAAGGGAGATCAGATGGGCAAACGTCCATAGCGAAACTTTACTACAGCTTCGCCACCCACTGACCTTATCGGTGTATTCATTCGTCCCGCAAAGCCTTCACTGGATCAAGCCGTGCCGCCCGGCGAGCGGGCAACCACGTAGCAGCCAGGCCAGTCGCCATCAGGGTCAATGCCACGCTGGCAAAGGTAACAGGATCGCTTGGGGACACCCTATACAGGAACGTCGCCATGAGACGGCAAACGGCCAGTGCCGCTACCATCCCAAGGACCAGGCCAAGCGCAAGCTGTATGATTCCTCTCCCCACTACCAGCCGTACGATTGCTTTTAGGTCTGCTCCAAGCGCCATGCGGACGCCGATCTCGCGCGTTCGACGGCTTACTCCCTGCGCCATGACCGCGTAAAGCCCTATGGCCGCCATCCCCAGCGACACCAAAGCAAAGATCACGAATAGCGTTCCGAAAACGCCGAGAGCCCAGTGCTGGCGCTCAAATAACACTGCCAGCGTCATGGTGTCGAACAGCGGCAGGTCCCGGTCCATCTGCTGTACTTCACTGCGCACACCAACCGCCAACGCTGAAGGCGCAGTTTGGGTCCTCAACAGAACAAACATTGTGGCACTGTTCTCAAACCGATATGGAAGCACGATGAGCGGATCCGGCGACCGTTGTTGCGGATCTAACTGACGAAGGTCGGGAGACACCGCGATGATGGTCATCCAGGGACGTGCTTTTTTCTCCGAACTGTATAAGCGGATGTGCTTGCCGATTGGGTCTTCGCCGGGGAAAAACTGTGCTGCGAAGGTCTTGCTCACGATAACGGTTTCCTTGCCCGGCATTCCATCGCTGTCCTCAAAATCTCTGCCGCGTAGAAGATTCAATCCCAACAAAGAGAAATAACCCTTGCTGGTAACGATTCCTGTAGCAGCCGGACGGCTTTGTTCGTCGGCAATCAACTTCCCTTCGATTTCAAACCGCCAACCGTTTCCCCCAGCGCCAGGTGGATTTGAAATAAGCGATGCTGTGCCTACGCCGGGGATTGAACTTACCCTTGGCAGCAACTTTTCGAAAAATTGTTGCCGGTCGGACTCTTTTGGATAACGGCTCTCAGGGAGGCTGAGGCAAGTTGCCAGAACTTGCTCGCTATTTATGTTCGTGAATTCATTGTTCGCCACCAAGAAGCTTCGGATCATCAATCCTGCGCCACTCAGCAACGCCACCGCGAGTATGAATTGAAAGACAACCAAGGTCCCAGATAGATATCCTCCCCGCGCACCCGCAAGGCCACGGCCTCCGTCTTTGAGAGTCTGGTTGAGATTTACCCGCGAGGCTGACAGAGCCGGCGCGGTACCGAAGACAATTCCCGAAAGGACGGTAAGCGCGGCGAAGTATCCAAACACCACGTAGTTCATGGAAAAGTCGATCCAATACGGTTTTCCTGCTACGTTCTCTACCGCCTTTGAGAAGGCGTGGGTCCCGAAGGCTGCCAATGCCAGGCCAAGAGTACCGCCCATGACGGCCAACGATATGCTTTCGATGAGCAGTTGTCTCACTACCCGCCAGCGACTGGCCCCAAGCGCGGTGCGGATTGAAACTTCGTTGGTGCGCTCCACTGTGCGGCTGAGCAACATGTTGGCCACGTTAGCGCATGCAATCAGCAGCACGAAGCCGACCGCACCCATCATCAGCAGAAACAATAGCCGGACAGAGCCACCATTCATCGCCTGTTGAAAGGTTTGAATGTTAATTCCCTGATTTTTGTTGGTTTCCGGGTACTCTTTTTCGAGCCGTTTCGCGATGACATTGAAATCCGCCTGGGCGGCGGAGATGGAAGTACCTTCTTTCAGCATTCCGATCATGCCGTACTCGCGTTTGCTGCGGTCCTCGGTGGCAGCACCTTGAACAATTGCGGTCCAGATATCTTCATGGCTGGGAAATCTGAAACCG
>CAWBXL010000167.1:0-4984 GCA_963792305.1 uncultured Acidobacteriaceae bacterium
TGCAGCTGCCCGCGACGCAGCGGAGGCGTTCGACATCCTCGACCGCGCGCTCGAGGGCCTGGACGTGGCTCGCCGCCGAGCATCGCACCGGCGCCGACCTCTTCCTCTTCATGCTCGCGCGCTGGGGACGCCGTTTCGAGCCGGCCGCCTGGGACAGGCCGAACCTCCGCCGACACACATTGGCGTGCCTTGAGCTGCCCGGCGTGCGCCGCATGCTCGACGAGCAAGGGCTGGAGATTCCATCGCTATGAGGGTGCTGTTTCTCCCCGATTTCGAGGGGTGCGTTTCTCCGCAAATCGGGGAATAACTCTGGTACCTGTGAGCGAAAGCCATGTCCACCGGTGACCTCGTCCTTGAAGTCGAGAACCTGCGCACGGAGTTCCATCTCCGCTCGGGGAGGCGTCGGCGCGGTCGACGGCGTCTCGTTCAGCGTCGGAGCGGGGGAGTGCGTCGGTCTCGTCGGCGAATCGGTCTTGGTAAAGTCGACGACCGGCCTGTCGATCATGAAGCTCCTCCCGCCTGTCGGCCATGTCGTCGGCGGTTCGATCAAGCTGCTCGGTCGCGATCTCGGGCCGCTGAGCGAGAGCGAGATGCGTCACCGTGCGCGGCAACGACGCGGCGATGATCTTCCAGGATCCGATGTCCTCGCTTAACCCGACGTGGACGATCGGAAAGCAGATCTCCGAGGCGTATCGGTTGCACAACGACGGCACGCAGGCCGGAGGCGATGGCGCGGGCGCGCGAGGTGCTCGAGCTCGTGGCGCCTGCCGCGGCCGGCCGAGCGGCTCAGCGCGTACCCGCACCAGCTCTCGGGCGGCCTGCGCCAGCGCGTGATGATCCCCACTGTCGAATGGCTGTTTCTCGATCTCAATTCCTACTTCGCCTCCGTTGAACAACAAAATGACCCGGCATTGCGCGGCAGGCCGGTGGGCGTTGTTGCAGTCGATACCGATTCCACCTGCTGCCTGGCTGCGAGTTACGAAGCTAAGGCTTACGGCGTAAAGACCGGCACATCGGTAAAGATGCAAAGGTTCTTTGTCCCCATATCAATATTGTGGAGGCAAAGCCCAGACTATACGTGGAGTATCAGGGGGAAAAATTATTGCCGCCATGGAAGAGCACCTACCGATATATAGGGCTTTTTCGGTGGATGAAATGGCCTGCAAGTTAATGGGCCGCGAACGCTTTCTTCCCAACGCCACAACACTGGCTTACAGAATCAAGCAGTCCATTCGCAATCTGGGGGTAGCGCTGCGTTGCTCGATTGGTCTCGCGCCTAATACCTATCTCGCCAAAACTGCTGCTGATCTTTGCAAGCCCGACGGACTGACCATTCTGCTGAAAGAAGACCTGCCCTACGCTCTGCACTGTATGGAATTGAGGGATGTGGTAGGCATCAGCCACGCCATGGAGCGGCGTCTGCACAGCCACAACATCACGACTGTCGAACAACTTTGCAAACTCTCTTCGCAACAAATGCGGAAAATTTGGGGCAGCGTGCTGGGGGAAACCATGTGGTATTGGCTGCATGGAGAAGATTGGAAGGAAAAACCAAAAGAATTGCCAAAGAGTGTCGGGAAGCAGCACGTCCTCGCTCCGAAATACCGGACAAGAGAAAAAGCTTATCTCGTCGGATTGAAGCTACTCAACAATGCCGCGGCAAAACTACGCAGAAGAAATATGTGGGCGCGAGGAATCGGTATCACCGTCGCTTTCACTCATCTATTTCGAGAACTCGCGAATGGTGAAGAACCTTCCGGCTGGAATGCTCACAGAAATATTTCCGACTGCCGCGACACCATGACCCTGCAAGACCACTTTCGCGAACTTTGGCAGGATTGCCCTCCCAATACGCCGGTACATGTTGGGGTGTGGCTTTTCGATTTGATTCCTGACCATCTCCACACTCTGGGATTTTTTGATGATGCCAAGCGCGAGACGGTGAGCCGGACGGTGGATGAAATCAATCAGCGCTTTCAAAAGCAACACCTGGTTTATTTCGGTGGATTGCATGGGATAGGAGATGCCGCTCCAACTCGTATTCCATTTTTTAGCGTCCCCGATCTCAGCGACTTCTGACGTCACCCTTGGATAGTATTCTTGCATCTAAGGGTCTGGGCCGGGGGTTTCATGAAAAAAGCACGAAACGTGGGATTGCTTCTTTTTTTGCTGGCAACTTTATTGCTGGCGCAAGGCCCTACGCGATTGCGCCCGGGTTTTAACCTCTTTTCCAAAGATCAGGATGTGCAACTGGGGAAAGAATCGGCGGCGGAAGTTCGCAAGCAAATGACCGTGATCAATGATCCATTTTTAACCGGTTATGTGAATCGCGTCGGAAAGCGGCTGGCAAATTCTCCGGAAGCGCGCGACAGTGGTTACCCATTCACATTCGAAGTAGTGGCCGATCCATCCATCAATGCGTTCGCTCTGCCGGGTGGGCCGATGTTTATCAATACTGGATTACTGAAAGCCATAGACAATGAAGCGCAATTGGCCGGTGTCATGGGTCATGAGATGTCGCATGTAATTTTGCGCCATGGCACAAATCAAGCTTCGAAAGCACAGTTGATTCAGCTGCCCGCAATACTGGGAGGAAAGATGGCCGGAGGTTCAATGCTTGGACAGCTGACACAGGTTGGTATTGGGCTGGGTGCGAACAGCGTGCTGCTAAAGTTTTCACGTAGCGCGGAAAGTCAGGCGGACCTCATGGGCTCTCACCTGATGGCTGACGCCGGCTACGACCCAGTACAGATGGCCAAGTTTTTTGAAAAGTTAAGTGAGGAAGGTGGAACTCGAGGACCGCAATTTCTCTCTGACCACCCCAATCCTGATAATCGGGGAGCAGCTATTCAAAAAGAGGTCAGTAGACTACCGAAGCGTAACTACAACTATCAAACCGGAGATTTTCAGAAAATGAAGCAGATGGCTGCTCAAATCAAGGAACCGCCTCCAAAGCCGGCGCCGCCACCCCAGCAGCAAAACTAGAGCGCAGGCTTCACCTGTAAAACGATCATGGTGGCGTCATCCTGAAATTTCTCGCCGCAATGGCTGCGGACTGCGTTCAGGAGCGTCGCCTGTAATCCGGCGGCATTTTGACCAGAAAATTTTTGCCCGATCTGCATCAGCCTTTGCTCTCCGAATGGCTCGTTCTGCCCATCACAGGCTTCGACCACACCATCGGTAAATAAAAGCAGCGTGTCTCCGTTATTCAGATTGAGGCTCGTTTGCGCATACTGCCACTTGGGAAACTTTCCCAGGATGGCGCCCGAGCTATTCAACTCTGATGCGCTTCCATCCGCCCCCAACAAAATCGGAGGATTATGCCCGGCATTGCAGTAGGTAAGTCTGCTGCTCTGGCTGTCGAGCACACCATAGAAAAACGATATGAACTTGTTCTCTGGCATGATTTCGCAGAGGACCCGGTTCAGCCGGCTGCACAGCTCATAGGGTTCAACATCTTTGCGGAGAAGCGGCTTCAACGATGCCTGGAGATTGGACATCAGCAATGCTCCCGGCAATCCCTTCCCTGCTACATCGGCGATACAAAATGCCGTATGTGTATCACTGATCTTTACCACGTTGTAATAATCGCCGCCCACAAAATGCATGGACTGCGTAATCGCAGCAATGTCGTACCCGGAAATTTGCGGGACCGACCTCGGCAAAAGATTTTTCTGGATCTCGCGCGCTTCCGAAGACTCTTCTTCCATGCGGCGTTGCGAACTTCTTAAACCTCGGCCGCGCTCCACTTGTTCCTGGACTTTTTCCAGAAGCTGGCGATTGTTCCAGGGCTTCTGTACGAAGTCGGAGGCCCCGCGCCGCATAGCTTCAACCGCTAGATCCACATTGCCCCATGCCGTCATCACCACCAGCGGAATTGTTTGATCGATGGAACGGATTTGTGTCACCAGTTCCAACCCTTCGGCGCCACCCGTGGTGTCTCGCGTGTAATTCAGGTCCAGCAGGACGGTATCAAAGGTTTCTTTTTGTAAGCAGTCCAACACCGCTGCCGGATTGGTAACCAGTTGGGTCTGATAACCGTTGCCATCGAGAAGCATCTCCAGCGCAGTCAGGATGTGCGGTTGATCGTCCGCCACCAGCACGCGGGCAAGAGATGGCTCAACGGCCCTTACAGCTGACATGATGAGAGTCTCCACCAACTGGATCAAAGCAAACTGCATACCATCGCCAAAACAAATTTAAGTTGTTGATTCGACATTGAATGCGTATTCAGATCAAGGTTGGAAAAAGAATCCACTGTTCACTTGTACCAGCAGATGTCCGAAAGTGAACAGCTGTTGACGAACTCACATTTTTACTTACTTGGCCGTCTACTTCGATTTAGGATCATCAACACCCAGGGGCCTTCTTATGAGCGGAGTCGGTTTCGAAACCATTTGGCAGGATGTGAAGTATGCGCTGCGCGCCATGCGCAAAAATCTCGGTTTCACCATAGCTATTGTGCTCACCATAGCCCTGGGCATCGGGGCCAATACAGCGATGTTCTCGGTGATCCACGCCGTACTGCTCAAGCCGCTGGCTTATCGCGAACCGGATCGCGTATTGATCCTTTCCCGCGGCGCCACACCCGTTCGCTACAGCGAGATGAAAGCGTCCAACCAATCCTTTACAGAGTTGGGAGCGTACGCAGGTTCGTTCGAGCAGATGGCACTATCTGGCATGGGCCAACCGGAAGTTTTGCATGGAGCGCGCATCACCGCTAACGCTTCGCAGATCCTAGCAATTTCTCCCTCTAAAAAGGACACAGTTTCCTGCCGCAAGACGATGTTTCCGGCGCAGCCGGAGTCGCGCTCATCAGCTTCGAACTGTGGCAAAGAAGATTCGGCGGCGATCCGCAGATTGTCGGCAAATCCATCACCCTTGCGGGTGAGCCGCACACCGTCACCGGAGTGATGCCGTCCGGTTTTCAATTCCCTTCTCCTAAGTTGGATGTTTGGGTCAACAAAGCGCTCGATAATCCATC
>CAWBXL010000168.1:0-11368 GCA_963792305.1 uncultured Acidobacteriaceae bacterium
CTTCGGTAAATAAGCATCAACGAATACCAGCGCAGATGTTGGCACGTCATAGCCGGAAAGCAATATGACTAGCAGCTCTGGTCTTATGCGTTTTATTGCGGAAGCAACTTCTTGCCCGTTCATTTCGGGCATCTCGTAGTCGAGGAGCACTAAGTCACAGTTGCACATAGTCACAAGGCTGAGTCCTTGTCGCGCCGATGCTGCGGTGAGGACTGCGTATCCAGATCTTTCGAGCAGCGCTTTCAGGTAGCCCAGAATTCCTTCATCATCGTCGATGCAGAGAATGATTTTCTTAGAACTTAGGCTGGTTGCTATCAAGTTAGCCTCCCCTCGATATCAAGCCGTATATGGCTAGGACAAAGCTTTATTTAAGTATTTTCTAATGCAGGCAGGCTGTCTGTGCAAAAGTGCACACATTCTAGTTTGTGAATAGGTGGGAATCGTTCGCTGGCCCGATTCCGAGCCTGCGGCGTGTCTTTTGGACATTCCGCTCAACAGAGGTTACTTGCCTGCGTCTCTGTACGAAATAGGACAAGATAGGACACTATCTACAACCTATGCTGTTCCCAATTGTGGAACAAAACAATGCGCACTCTCTTCCAAATGGTTCCCGACGACTGTGCAATTTTGATCAGTGCAACCTTTGCCGCCAGACTTACCATCGTTGCAGAGTTACTGGCGTCGCCCTAGCAGTTGGTTTCTTCGAAAAGCAGTGCAAGGACTTGTTAGACGCTCACTATTTCTCAGGCAGATGAGGAGCCGTCCATGAAGTCGCCCTACGGTCTCGACATCTTGGATAACTGCATGACATGCCCCGTGCGTGAGCAGCATCTTTTCTGCAATCTTTCCCCAATCATGGTACAGAGATTGAACGACATAACGTCTTCTGCGATTTATCCCCGTGGGGCAATGTTGTTCATTGAGGGCCAGCACGGACGTGGGGTATTTGTGCTTTGCATGGGCAAGGCGAAGCTGTCGGCCCTAAATGAACACAGGATAAGGAGCAATCATGTTAGGAACTATCTTGATCGTGGTTCTGGTGTTGGCACTCTTAGGCGCTCTGCCGCGTTGGTCGCATAGCAGCAGCTGGGGCTATGCTCCGAGCGGCGGGGTAGGACTGATTCTTTTTGTTGTCGTCATTCTCCTGCTTCTGGGACGCATTTGAACCAATGCGCCACTGGTCAAAAGGGAACATTCTTAAGGGCTCATTCGGGCTATTGTAAAGTAGCCCAATGAGTCCGCCGCTCCAGGCCGTCCGCCCGATTCTGCTGTTTCTGATCTGCCTCTGCACTTGGCAAGTGATAGATGCGCAGTCGGTTATGGTGGCGATCAGTCCGCCTGTACTGACAATTGATGAAATCGTAAACAACTTGGTGCGGAGAAACCTCGAACGCGCTCAGGCCCTGAGCGCTTTTCAGGGCACGCGAGTTTATCGCCTCGACTACCGTGGTTTTCCAGGTGCAAGACGCGCGGAAATGACTGTCGATGTGAAGTACCAGTCTCCCGCGACGAAAGAATTTACCATCCGATCTTCCAGCGGTTCCAAGCTCCTCATTGAAAGGGTATTAAATAAACTGTTGCAGAGTGAGCAGGAGGCACTCACTCCTGAGAGCCAGAGCCACGTGGCCCTTAACAATGAGAACTACACTTTTGCTTTGACAGGGCAAGAGAGCACGCCGGCAGGTTCGTACTACATTCTGGCGGTTGAGCCGCGAACCAAGGATAAGTTACTTTACCGCGGGCGAATCTGGGTGGATGCTACGGATTTTGCGGTTGCACGAATTGAAGCGGCGCCGGCAAAAAATCCCTCCTTCTGGATCAAGGATACCGAGATCGAACACGTGTATATAAAGGTAGGCGAATTTTGGTTGCCCACATCAAATCGAGCACCAGTGCCACTCGCCTGGGAGGCCATGCCTTGCTGACCATTGACTATACAGGTTATAAGGTTACAGCTGTACCTGCGCGGCTGGACTCCAATGGAACGATTGCCGGCCACTAGTAAGTCACGGAAAAGTTTAATCGTGCAGCACTACATTAAGCAGCGAGCTATGAACTTGCAGGCCGTCGCCGTTGTAATCCACAAAGCCCAGTTTCCTGAAGCGATTCATAAAAAAACTGACTCGCGAGCGGGTAGTCCCCACCATCTCTGCCAGGGTCTCTTGACTTATCTTGGGAACAACGGTCTCAGGACTGCCTTCCTTGCCAAAATGAGCCAGCAGAAGAAGAATTCGCGCCAGGCGCTTCTCACTGGAATTGAATAGCTGGTCCACCAGGTCTTCTTCATAACGAATATTGCGGGCCAGTAAATAGGCTACGAACATGTCAGAAAAAGCATGTTCTTTATGCAGTGCCTGCATCATGGACTTCTTATCAATGCGCAGCACGGTGCAATCGGTTACAGCTGCTGCCGAACCCATACGGAGGGACTGGCCGGCCAGCGAGCCTTCGCCGAAAAAAGCGTCATCGGTCAGAATGCCGATGGTGGCTTCTTTGCCGGTTTTTGAAACTACTGTGAGTTTGATCTTGCCGGTCTGGAGATAAAAGACCGCATCGGCGGCATCGCCCTGGGTGAAGATTGTTTGTTTCTTCTCGAAAGACAGAATTTTCCTGCCATCGCCAATGCTGGCAAGGAATGAACGTGGATCGAAGTTGCTGGCCTTCTTGGTTCTGACAAAACCCATTCCATGCGATTTTACTGCCAAAGTTAAATTCTGGAATGTGCAATTTTGCTCAGTTTTTCGTACTCTGGCGTTCCATCATGCTTTGGTGCCTGCCAGGCCCCATGCCTACATTTGGTAGGAGGAGCGGAGGATACGTGGCTCGTTTGCTAAGAAGATTGTGGAAAGAAGACCAAGGGCAGGACATTGCGGAATACGCAGTTATGTTGGCAGTAATACTCGTGTTGGTGGTGGGAACGGTACGTCTCGTCGGTTCTAACGCAAACACCGCCTTTTCATCGGTCGCAAGTTCGTTGCAATAAAAGTTGGACTATCCATGCCACTGACCGTTCAAGAATTCCTTCGAAGATCAAGCTCCAAAGGGCTGGCATAAACTGTGGGGAAAAGCCCACATTGAAAGAGATTCCAAAAAGCTGGATGCAATTATTAAACAAATAAACCGGCTGCTGACAGTGCACGAAAAGCGATGCGTTGCCACCACAGAACAATCAAAGGGTTCTTAAAATCATATTGTTACGCGTGTGATCTTTATTGACCAGACCTGCGCGATGCAACTACGTATCATGGGGTTTCCTAAGTTACACGGAGGTTCCAATGATGTCTCTCTCGAATATCATTCAATCCATTCCACTCACTAGCAACATTCCACCGCCCCCGCCACCAACGAAACTTGAGTCCCGTGGAGGCGATGTTGCAGATGTTCTGATCACCACTGAATTATTTTCACGGTCGCAGCGCCAGCCAAGATTTGAGGCTGAGAGCAAGGCCTTGCGCACTCTGGCGCGGGTCGCGGCCAACTCTCCCAAAAAATTACTCGATACCCTGCTTCAACTGGCAGTGGAATTGTGTCACGCCGATAGTGCGGGACTGAGCCTGCTCGAAACCACCCCGGCCGGTGACCGGATCTTTCGTTGGACGAACCTGGCAGGAGTGCTGCGCGACCACATCGGCGGTTTTACGCCGCGTGAATTCAGCCCTTGCGGAGTGTGTCTGGACCACGGATATGCGCAGCTCTTTTCCTATCCTGAGCGCTATTTCTATTACCTCAACATCCCGAATGTTCCTTTTGTTGAATCTCTCATCGTTCCCTTGGTGGAAAAGACTCCCCTGGGAACCATTTGGATTGTTTCGCACAATCCCGCGACCAGATTCGATGCCGAAGATGTACGCATCATGAACAGTCTGGCCGAGTTCACCAGCTCTGCGCTGGAGATGACCCGATTGGTGGAAGTTGAGCACCAGGGGCGGAAAAGGATTGAGAGAGAGTTACAAGATCGTACGGCAACGTTACGGAAGCTTTCTTCACGTCTTATCGGCGCGCAGGACGAGGAACGCCGCAGAATTGCCAGTGCCCTGCACGACAGCGTCGGCCAGTATTTGGTGGTCCTCAAAATTAATCTGGATAGGATGAACGATGGCAGCGTGCCACAGCATTCCCAACTTTTGTCAGATTGCTTGAGCGAAGTTGATCAGTGCTTGTCAGAGACGCGCACCATCTCTCATCTCCTGCATCCGCCACTACTGGATGAGGCGGGATTGCTGTCCGCGGCACAATGGTACGTAAACGAATTTTCGCGACGCAGCAAAATGGGTACGGCTTTTGACGCGCCGGCCGAGCTACAGCGTCTTCCACACGAAATTGAGATTGTCTTATTCCGAGCTTTACAGGAAAACCTCACCAACGTTTACCGCCATTCCCAAAGCCTGAAAGTTGACATCAGTTTGAGTATCGATGGCGAAAATATAAGCCTGATGATCAAAGATTATGGCATCGGCTTGCCGTACGGGATGGTAGAGCGATTCCGCAACAACGAAAATGGTTTCGGGGTAGGTCTGGCCGGAATGCGGGAACGAGTGCACGAATTGAAAGGTCGTATTGATCTTCAATCCGATTCCAATGGGACTCAGATCACCGTGACCCTCCCGCTCGCAAGTGATGGAGCGGCAACTAATGAATTAGAGAGATTACAGGCTGTATAGGAAGTAATTTGACAATTCGATGAGGGGCGACTAGGGTTGAACTTGAGCGAGCAATTTCCTTTTCACTCTTTCAGGTCCTCTGAGCTAAGTCAGCCCATCTGAAGTTCCCCCTCTTAGATTAACTAGTTAGCCGATGGAGGTTGACCCATGTTTGCCCGCACTGTCGCGCTACGCCTTCGACCCAATACGTTGAACCAGTTCAAGCGGATCTTTGACGCTGAGATCATTCCTTTGCTGCGCAAACAGCGCGGATTTAAAGACGTCATTACTTTCGCTCTCACCGGCGGAGCAGACATTACCGCGATCAGCTTGTGGGAAACGAGAGAGGACGCTGAGGCTTACAACACTAAAGGCTATCCCGAAGTCATGAAGAGCCTGGAGCCGTTGCTGGACGGTAGCCCAAAGCTGCGCGTCGCAGACATCGTGAACTCAACCTTCCACAAAGTCGCGGACCACATGGCCGCCTGAACGGACTTGTTACACACATTTAGCCTTTGAGCACAGCTGTAACGGAGGATTGAGATCAATGGCAACTACGGTTCAAGTTGGGACCATCTTCATCGAGAATCGGCCGCTCATCATGCGGCCGCTCAATTTAGAAAGCGAGTCTTACTCGGGAACCTGGGGAGTGCTTCAGTCATTCACGAGCTCTAGCCTGGACCAGAAGGTCCGAGGCGCGGGATGGAGCTGCGTGTCTTTGGCTGGCGAGGTGAAGGCGACGGTATTTGGCGCTCTCGCGGCCAAAAATATTCGCAGGGCATTGAAACAAATCTTCCTAAAAGTACGCAAGCCGGATTTCAACTGCCTGGAAGTCACAAAAATAGTTGAGGACCGGTTTCTGGGAATGCCTTGTACGACTGTCTGGGCAAATTCACGGCATATTCAGCAAGGCTCCATTATGGAGCTGGTTGATGAGCATAGGAACTTCAAGACTACTTTACCGTAATTCGAATTGAGGAATGATTATGAAAAATCTCTACGTTGGCAATCTGCCGCACAGCACCACCGAACCGCAACTTCGCACCATATTCGAGGTGCATGGGGCAGTGGAGCGGGTCAACATTGTGATGGATAAAGAAACCGGACGTTCAAAAGGTTTTGCATTTGTCGAAATGACCGAGGCGCGCGAGGCGGACAAAGCATGTCTGGCTCTGAGTGGCAGTGACTTGGAAGGGCGCGCGTTGCGCGTCAACGAAGCTAAGCCGAAATCGCATTAACCACATTAGAGGAAATCAGAATGTCAGCGCTTATAACAGTTATGAAGTGCATGGCCATAGGGGCACTGCTCACAGGCATGCTCTGGCCTGTAGAGCCTAATTTACGTACCTATTTGAATTTTATTATTACAGCCGGGACCTTGTTTGCACTGATCCAGGCGGCCAATCTTCGCAAGTATGCCTGGGTGGCTGTGTTCGGTGCTATCGCTTGCGTCTTTAATCCCCTTCGTCCTATTGAGTTTTCTTTCGGAACCCTGATGGCTTTGCAAATTATGAATGCGGTTATGTTCGCAGTCTCGCTGCAAATGTTGAAGACGAGTGCCAGATTAACCACTGCCTCTATCACCGGAGTCAATCCGGAAACCGAGGCGCTATGACGTTGCGGCCAAATCAGAACCTTGATCAGATGCTTGAGTCCGCAATAGTCGTCTCCTGGGATGATTTAATGCCTGCTGGAACGTCAGGAATAATTCATGTCGAGTATCGGTTTGCTCGCGATCACTCCCTCGCCAACCTACAGGTATGGGCTTCTGAAATCAGAGGTCATTGGATGTTGGTTTGTGAATACTCGGGCGTGCCGTCCGCAAGGAAAGAAATCCGTCTTGCTTACAGCAACAACTATCGTTCGGATTTGCTGACACAACTTCTGGGGTTCGTGATTGAACACCAAAGCAAATTTGCTCGCGCTCCCGAACTGAACCGTGACAGCTTGGTTCAAGTACAAGTGCCAACCGAGGACGAGAAAATACGGGCCCTTAAGTTGGTGAATGAGGCACAGGTTCCTAACCTGTTATATGACTCCGCCCTACTTGCCACTGCCAGTTAGGCGCTAATTAAACCTTTGGAGGGAAATGTCACCACTCAAGATCATGACCAGGCGCGAAATCTTCACTGCAGAGCCAATGCACCACCTGTTTAATCAGAAGCCAACAACATCGGTGCCTATGCAAACCAAACCCTCATTGCCAAGCAGAATTGCCGTAATTGGGAATCATCTCCCCCGCCAGTGCGGGATCGCGACATTTACTACAGATTTATGCGAGGCGCTCTCCGCGGAATACGGCACAGCCCGGTTGCTGGCCGTTCCTGTGAACGACATCGAAAGTGGATACGCTTACCCTGCGCGTGTGCGTTGGACGTTGGCCCAAGACGAATTGCAGTCATACCAGAATGCATCTGAGTTTTTAAACTTCAACAACATAGATATGGTTTGCCTGCAACATGAGTACGGAATCTTTGGCGGACCGGCGGGCAGTCACATCCTGCACATGTTGCGTGGGCTGAAAATGCCGATAGTGACTACGCTGCACACAGTGTTGCGCGAGCCGAACCCCGATCAGCGAGCTGTGATGGAAGAGATTGCCGCGCTTTCCGACAGAATCATTGTCATGAGCCAGCTTTCTTCTCAATTTCTGCAAGAAATCTATAAGGTACCTGGGGAAAAGATAGACATGGTGCCTCATGGTGTCCCCGATCTGCCTTTTTTAGATCCAAACTTCCACAAAGATAAATTTGGCGTGGAAGGAAAAGCGGTATTGCTCACCTTCGGTTTGCTCTCGCCGAACAAAGGAATCGAAAACGTCATCCAGGCGTTGCCGCAAATCTTAGCCAAACATAAAAATGCCGTTTACATCGTTACCGGAGCCACTCACCCGCATGTTCTTCGTCGCGACGGAGAGCAATATCGCACCTACTTGCAAACCCTGGCGAAAGAACTGGGAGTGGAAGCTCAGGTAATTTTCCACAACCGCTTCGTGAGTCCAGAGGAATTGGTGGAGTTCATTGGTGTGGCAGATATTTACATCACACCATACCGCAATGAAGCGCAGGTCGTTTCCGGGACTTTGGCGTATGCATTGGGTGCCGGCAAAGCAATTATTTCCACTCCCTACTGGCACGCGATTGAACTACTGGATGATCGCCGAGGCGCGCTGGTTCCTTTTGCAAACCCTGATGCCATCGCGCAGAAAACTCTCGAACTGCTCGATACTCCGGCGATTCGTCATGCAATGCGAAAACGCGCTTACCTGTATGCGCGGGAAATGGTTTGGAAAAAAGTGGCACAAGGTTACATGGGCAGCTTTGAGCGGGCTCGCGCCGAACGTACACGGAATCCTCGAGTTGAGTTTTCGACGCAAGGTATCGAGGCGCCGCTAAACAAGCTGCCGGCTGTGAAACTCGACCACCTGAAGCGATTGACCGATGACACCGGAATCCTTCAGCACGCGATTTTTTCTGTGCCTAACTATGGAGAGGGGTATACCACAGATGACAACGCACGGGCGCTGATCCTGGCCGTGCTGCTGGAACAGCTAGGGGCCAGTGTTCCATCCAGGACCGTAAGTCTGGCTTCCCGGTATCTGGCCTTTCTGGAACACGCATTTAATCCCCAGCTCGGCAAATTTAAGAATTTTTTGAATTACGATCGCCACTGGGTTGAAAAAACTGGATCTGAAGACAGTCATGGGCGCGGTCTGTGGGCGTTAGGATCGGTCCTCGGGCGCTCCGAAAATCGGGGCTTGCGAGGTGCTGCGGGAAGGCTATTCGAGTCCGCCCTTCCAGTGACTGTGACCTTTACCAGTCCGCGAGCATGGGCGTTCACGATCCTGGGAATTCAGGAATATCTGACTTCGTTCCCCGGCGACCGGGATGCTCAGAAGCTGAGATCTGTACTAAGCAACCGACTACTGGAAATGTATGAGTTGATCAAGAAGCCGTCCTGGAAATGGTTTGAAGATGTGGTGGCTTATTCCAACGCAAGATTGCCCCAAGCTCTATTGCTTGCAGGTGCAAGCAGTTCTAATGAACGAATGATCTCGGCCGGCCTCGAATCACTGGACTGGCTGCTGAGCATTCAGCGATCCGAAAGCTCAGGACATTTCGTTCCTATCGGGTCTCAAGGTTTTTATCGCCAGACCGGGGAAAAGGCGCGTTTCGATCAACAACCAGTCGAAGCCGCCGGAACGGTTTCGGCATGTTTGCAAGCGTATCGAGTAACTGGAGACGACCGTTGGCGCGGCGAAGCTTGGCAAGTATTCAAGTGGTTTTTGGGTGATAACGACTTGCAGCGCTCTCTTTACGATTCAACTACCGGAGGCTGTCGAGATGGTTTACATCCTGACCGAGTCAACGAGAACCAGGGAGCGGAATCTACGCTTTCATTTTTGACCGCGCTGGCCGAGATGCGTCTGCTGGAAAAAGCCGAGTCGAATGAACCAAATTTCAAGATTCATGCCATACAAAGCAGTCCAAAGCAAGATGAAATTTCCGCGATCGCTTCGAAATAAACTATGAATGCTCCCAGCCTACAGCACGCCCCATTGCTACGCCGTCATCCTGCAAACCCCATTCTTTCTGCCAAGGACTGGCCTTATTCCATCAACAGCGTTTTTAACCCAGGCGCCACGCGTCTGCCGGACGGAACAACGTTACTTCTTTGTCGAGTAGAAGACCGCCGAGGTCTCTCTCATCTCTGTGCCGCTCGTTCACGCAATGGAGTGGATGGATGGGTAGATTGATAAAGAACCGACACTGATGCCAGATCCTGTAAATTACCCCGAAGAATTATGGGGCATCGAAGACCCACGCATCACATTCGTGCCGGAACTCCAACAATATGTCGTGACCTATACGTCGTACTCGCGAGGAGGACCAGGCGTCTCGCTGGCACTAACCAAAGATTTCCATAGCTTTGAAAGATATGGCGTAATTATGCCGCCGGATGACAAGGACACGGCGCTTTTTCCACGAAGAATTAATGGGTCGTGGGCACTGATACATCGGCCGATGACGCCCCTTGGAGCTCACATCTGGATTTCCTATTCACCCGATCTACGTCATTGGGGACGCCACCGGATGATGTTGGAGGCGCGCCGGGGTGCATGGTGGGATGCAAACAAAATTGGCTTGTCGCCTCCTCTCATTGAAACTGCGCGGGGCTGGCTGATGCTCTACCACGGGGTCCGTCAAACTGCTTCTGGTCACATCTACCGCCTCGGGTTTGCTCTCTTTGATCCCGAAAATCCCGAGAAATGTACATTGCGTGGTGACTCATGGATATTTGGACCGGAGGCCGACTACGAGCGCCATGGCGACGTTGACGACGCTGTTTTCCCGTGCGGATACACGCTCGATCCGGACGGTGATACCCTCAACCTCTATTATGGGGCTGCCGATTCCTGTATCGCCGTGGCCCGGGGAAGCGTCGCTTCACTGCTGGAATGGTTAGACGCTTTCGGCTCGTGCGATCGAAAAAGTGAACACTAGAACTCTCAGCGATCAAATTTGATCCGTTACGGTGCCTTTGTGTGGGAATACTAAATTCCACTCAACGTGAAGTGGAGAAAATACATTGACCGGATATCACAGGTGCTTCCCCTTTGACCAGGATCTTTTCTTGGCAGTGCGTTATTTTTGAAAGGGTGGTGCTTTCGGAGCCGTCCACGTCACATCGTTTCAGTTCAGTTACAAACAGGCCAATTGCTTTCATGGCAGGCCGCAGGTTCCAGTCTTAATTTTTTCAGATCTACCTGTCGCGGGCATCTGAAGGAAGGCCGCTGCGCCTATTTGCGAATTGCTTGCAATAGGGAACTTAGGCAGTCCCATGAACCAATTCGCTGCGAAACGGTATCGTCAAGAATTGTATATTCGGTACGTATCGGGCCCCCGCAACCAACCTTTCCTTCATTTTCAATAATTTACAGCTAGATTTAGAGATTCCCAAACACCCCCCGCATCTTATGGCTATTTCTAGCGCAATGAATAATTTAGGAGATAGAGTGGCTTTATTCAGTGGGGAGAATCTGCATAACATCGTTGCAAGACAAGGTGGTTTTTCAAAGAAGGATTTTGCACAAGCATTGATAGATGGATTTTTGAGTACAGATTGGCGCATTTTACAAGACCCAAATTATGCTAAAGAACAGTCTGGATGTACAGCCACCTGTGCCGTAATCACCCAGACCAAGATTTATGTGGCCAATGCTGGTGACTCGCGTACTGTACTGGGAGTTAAGGGCATTGCCAAGCCATTGTCGTTTGACCACAAACCAAATAATGAAGGAGAACGGGCACGAATATGTGCTGCAGGAGGCTTTGTAGAAGCAGGTCGAGTCAATGGAAACTTGGCCCTGTCCCGAGCCATTGGTGACTTTGACTTTAAGAAGCGAGCAGATTTACCACCAGAGGAGCAGATTGTTACTGCGTTTCCAGAAGTTATGGAGCATGAGATTACTCCAGAAGATGAGTTTTTGGTGTTGGCTTGTGATGGTATCTGGGATTGTATGCATTCCCAGCAAGTGGTAGAATTTGTACGACGAGGGGTAGCTGCCAAGCAAGATTTGACTACAATTTGTGAGAATTTGATGGACAATTGTTTGGCAGAAGGAAGTGATGCGACTGGAGTTGGATGTGATAATATGACTGTAATGATTGTTGCATTTTTACAAGGCAAGACTAAAGAGGAATGGTACAAGATGGTTGGTGATCGAG